>JANNYA010000039.1:0-22632 GCA_031409855.1 Rhodanobacteraceae bacterium
CAATGGCGACTATTGGTTTCAGTGGAATGCCGTTAGCGGCGCTAGCCACTATCAAGTGTGTGAATACGACGTGGCAGGCGGCGTTGCCAATGCCTGCAGAATCTTTGCCGCGCTCAATTCGAGCGCGCAAAAGTATCGCCACACTATTGACGATCAGCTGTTGACATTTTTCTATGATGTCGCCGCCTGCAGCGCTACCGCCTGTAGTGCGGCAAGCAGGCCGCAAAAAGCCGTAAAAATTGACTGCCCGGGCACGCCGCCGAATTTATGCGTAGGATCGCGCCCGGCCGAGATTACGAAAGAAGCCGGTACCGTTACCTACATCCACACCGATCAACTGGGCAGCCCGGTGGCGGAAACGAACGCGGCCGGAACTTTAACGCAGCGCTTTCGCTATGAGCCATATGGGCAGAGTTTAGAAGCCAATATTGCGCAAGGGCCGAGTTATACCGGGCACGTGGCGGATTCGGCCAGCGGGCTGATTTATATGCAGCAGCGGTATTATGATCCGGTGCTTGGTAGGTTTTTATCGACCGATCCGGACCCGGTTGGTGAGTTGGGGCTGAATTTTAATCGCTATGCTTATGCGGCGAATAACCCTTATAAGTATGTGGATCCGGATGGGCGGGCAATTACAGTTTCCAATCCAAACAACAGGTCTATCGTTTCTTCGCTCATTAATGATCGTGCAAAGGGTAAATTTGAATTTGATGATTCCGGAAATCTGAAAGTGACTTCAACCGGAGATAAGAACAGTAGTGGGTCATCCTATTATTCAGACCGCTTAAACGAGGCGATTAAAAGTCCAAACGTTGTTGACGTCGACGTAAATCAAATGGTGGAAACTGAAACTGGAGTTGAAAATTTAGATGTCACATCTGGTGGTGGAATCACTGGTGGCCCAGACGGCGATACTTCGCTCACACAAGTAATAATTTCAGGTAATTCGCAGTCTGGACTAGTAGATGAAGCAGGAGCTGCACTTCGAGATGATGCTGCTGACGTATTAGCTCATGAACTAGTTGGACACGCGATACCACGCGCAGTTGGCTCTGATTCGGGAAACGCGGTTACTAATGAAAATAAAGTGCGTGGCGAGCGAGGCGATCCGAAACGCGCTGCTGAACCTGACCATAAGGAAATTCCGTAATGATTAAAATTAGAGTGTTAAATTTTTTGAAGTTGCTTGTTTTTTCTTTAATCGCAGGAATGAATTATGCATCCGCAAACGTGCTTCCAAATTTAACGCTTGAAGACAAGGCCGCGCAGTCAGATGTCGTCGTCATTGGAAAAATTATTGGCGCGCACTCAGCTGTCGGCAAAAGCGAACCATATTCGTTGGTAGAAATTGAGATTATTTTTAAGGGAAGTACTTCAAAAAATGTAAAAATATTTCCACGTTCTTATTACTTCGAACGCTCGATTAATTGCTGCCTCATTGGGCGTAGATACATGTTTTTTCTTAAAAGAATTAACGGCAATGATTTTCGAGTACTCTATGGTCGTAATGGCGTATTTTTGATTCCCGTTGAATGACGAACGAAGCGCCGAACGTACGAGCGAGGCGCTGGACACGCGCTTTTAGCCGATTTTGAACCCAACCCTGGCGGTAGCCCAGAACCCGCCACCAGTTAATTCGTTACCTAACATAATCCAACGGCAAAATTGAGCTCGAACTTTCCAAAATCCAACGCCGCCAGCCGCAAACGCGGCAATTTCAATCTTCCAATTTCACTCAGATCTTTTTCAAAAGCCGAGCAAAACCAATGCCAAACAGCGTGCGCTGCTTGAGTTCTTTCGCTTTCTCAAGCAACTCCTTCAAACTGCCGACAATCCGCCAATAGTTGGAGCCAAAACACTTTACTTTCATCGTCCAGTGATGTTTGTCCAGCCCGAGTTTGCGCAGCGCGGGCGGCTCATCCGCTTTGATCACGCCGCGCTTTCCCGGATGCAGTTCGCGGCCAGTAAAGTCAACCAGATCAATTTACGCGGCTTCGCTCATCGGCGGCGCGTTGGCAGATTTTTCGCTCGCCAGCGGTGCCAGATGCTGACTTGCCTGGCGCTTGCCCCCATCCCTGCGAATTTGATGCGCACCGGGTTCAAATCAAGCTAAGTCATGGCCGCCAAGGAACACTTTTAACCATGCAAAATCTGGCGAGTAATTCTTGCTTGCCAAAACCGCCCGGAAACTTTGTCTAGAGCTAAGGATTTTCAAAGCCATTGCGAAACAGGATATCCGTTGAAGTCACGGGCGTAATGCAGCCTGGAAAATTCGTCGTGATTCGCCCCAACAAGGTGGTTATTTGGATCGGGTGAAACGCCAACGTGACACCACCACAGGCAGGAACACCGGGCGAAGACAAATGGCAATAGCTCATCAATGTGCGCTCAGTGGCATTCGCAGGGCAGCTTTGCGGCCCGGCAAAACAGCCCTGATTTGCCTCGTTGACGAAGCATTGATCAAGCGTATTCGTGCCGGTCGGTTGCACACCTGTCATCGACGTGCAATGCGTGTGATTAAGGCCAAAGTTATGGCCCAGTTCGTGCGCGACGACTTGCACGTCAGTGCTTGCGGTACTGCCGGCAAACTTAAACACTTGGCTGACACTATAGCCACCGCCGTTACCATTGCGCTGATTGCAATACACACCGCTAGACAACAACCATGCAATTCCGGACGATTGAAAGTTGTTAATAGACTTTCCGGAAATCAGCATTGCGAGTACCCGTTGAGTCGCCGACTGGTTTACTTGCCAAAAGTTACCAAACTCACTTAGCTGTTCTTCAATGTCGTTTGTAGCGCTGTAGGGGTCCGACCCCGTACGTAAAAAGGTCGTGCCTTGCACCAGTGTTAAATCGACATCACGCTCGTAAATGACATTCATCGCCGCAAAAAGCGCGGCCAGATAATTGGTCGCATTGCTGGTGTTATTGGCAAATTTTAAGTTCAGTAATTCGTCGTCGGTATCGACCGCAATCACCGCTTGGCGCGTGGCGGCATTTGGGCTTGCCGTCGCTTTGTCGGCGCCGATCATCGGCATAGCTTTTATCGGCACACCGAGCGGATCTAGCCCAGAACCGGGAACAGCGCCGCCGCATGAGGTTGTCAATGACTGACCCTCCGGTGCTTGCTTGGCGGTTTCCACCAGACTCAGTTTGAGCTCACCCGATTTGCGTTCACCCTGCAAATCAAACGTGCCATCGGTCGCAATCAAAGTTCCCACCGCACGGCTGCCATCTGGGGCGATGCCAACGCTCAACAACGGTGCGTCGGCAACAGTGCCATCAGCAATAAACCAGGCCCAATCGCTGCGCGCAATTTCGTGTTTACCGGTTTCGTCTATTTGATAAATTTTGGCGCTGGGGGCATAGATTTCGATGCGTTTTAGCCGCACTTTTGCGGCACTTTGGCTGTTCACTGGCATCGCCGCTAGTTCCAGCGTCGCGCCTTTGGACAGCTGCGCCATGCTGAGTAGTTCAGCCCGGCTAAGTTTGAACTCTGCTGCAACACCGGTTTGGCTGGCAGCGAAGGCCATAGAGCTAATTAATAGAGCACGTAATAGGGCACGCATAGCCGATATCTCCACACTAAAGCGCCAGCTTAGCACTGGTAAAAGTCGCCGGAAAGACGAAACGGGCAGCAAATGCCTGGGCCGTCCGATCAACGCATAATTTAAGGTGTTGCATCACGCAGGTATGTTTAAATGGTGACTAATTCGACCCCACCAATAAATGTGAAATCACATACGCGTGATCGGTGGCGCGGGTACCCATGCTGCCGGGCTGCACGCCGGTGAGTTCGTTGCCATGCAAAATCTCAAACTTGTAGCGCCCTGCAACGGCTTGGCGCTTGGCAACGATTGCGTGCATCAAAGTATGTAATTTGCCACGATGATTGTAGTCATAGCGCTTTTCCTGGGGCACGGTCTGCATTAAATTGATGCTGGCGTCCGCACACAGCGTTTTCAGGGTGGCGCTAAAGTCGAAATCGTTAAAATCGCCGGTGACGTAATAATCCAAGCCCTGCGCGGCTAGCTGCGCGAGTACATCGCGGATTTCTTCGGCCTGGGCGATGCGCTGTGCCTCTTTCGGATCGAAGCCCGGTTGGTTGGGTGCGAAGATACTGTTTTGGTGGCGTTTGGAGGCCAAATGCACATTGATGACGGCCAGGATTTGATTGCTGCTGCGCACACAAAACTGTGCCATTAGCGCTTTACGCGAGCCGTCAAAGGCCAAAACATCGGTTCCAATGCGGCGCAGTGAACCCGTTAGCAACGCCACGCGCTGTGGGTCGTATAAATAGGCATTACGAATATTGCCGCCCGGTTGGCCGCCATCGCTGGCGTTTTCCGGGGCAATATCGGCCCATTGATACAGCGGCCCGCCGATTTTTTTGCACGCTTGAATCAAGCGCTCAAAGGTGTAGGACGCATCTGTAGTGGCACTCAGCTCGGCACCGTCATTGTCCTGAATTTCCTGCAGCGCGATGATTGCGGGGGAGCCGGCTTGAACCACGATCACGGCGGCGAGTTTTTCAAAGCGCAGATCTGCGACATCATGATCGATATCGCGTCGCGCATCATCCACCAGCTCAGCGCGTTCAAATTGCTGGTCTAAATTAAAGGCATTCAGCGTTAGCACTGATGTGAATTCTGGCCCAGGCGAGGCTGCGTTGTTGACCAGTTGGCGCACGATTTGTTTGATTTTTAGGGGGCCGCGTGCTAACACCTGATAGGAGTTTGCACGATAGTTCAGTGGCCCGATCACATCGTCCAGCAGCACGTCGCCGACATTGACCACCGGTGCGAATTCGACGCGATTGATGCGAAATCCAGGCAGCCAGCGCTCCGGGTTTTCTGGATCGAGCACGGCACTGCCCAGTGCGCTTAACGGCATTGAATCGGCCATGTCGCCGGGCAGGACGACGTAGTCGCCAAAGGGGTTGCTAGGTGCGCTAAAAATTGCGCCGTTGCGAATGCCAACGCGCATCGCCTCTAGGTTATTCAAGGCTTTAGCTAAATCTGTGGAATCAACGGGAAGCGTGTTGGCATTCAGCCAAATCGGGTGAATTTCTTGAGCATTTTCTGCAATAACGCGCAGTTCATGCAGCTCAATTTGAGTGGTAGGGCGTTCGTTTTCATCCCGAGCAAAATCAATCACTTCGCCGATAATTTCGATGTGCGCGCCGAAGGCTGGGCGTTCAAACGAAAATATAAAAATGGCGCTGGACGCAAGCTGTTCTTTTTGCGCCAAGTCTTGTGACGCAGCTGCCAGTGGAGCCGGATCTTGAATGAAAAAACCGTGTCCGGTTTTGCCGGTGACGACGCCCTGCACGCGCACGATGGTGCCGCTGAGCGGAGAGTAAAGTCCGGTGCCTTGAACGGCTTGAATTCGGGTCAACGGCAGCATTTAGGCTCCTCAAATATTGGATGAATAGTTTGGACGGCAACAGCGGCCTATCGGCCATGCAGCGGTCTGGCAGCGGCTTAGTAAAACATGAAAGTGCAGTTGCGTTTTGCACATTGTGAAAAGCCGCGTGGGCCAGAATCATTGTTGTGCTGCAGCAAAAATAATTGTTTGCAGTTTCCATACGCTACCGTATAGTCAGCGACCAGAACGATCTGAAATGTAGCCAAAGCGAACTCGAAAAAGCCAAACCTTAAAACTTAAATTGCACATCCTGGGAGGGATTATGTGGAATAAAACTATCACGAAAATCGTACTTGCATTTTCTCTAGCAACCGCCGCGTTCGGCTTTAGCAGCGCGCAAGCGCAGAGCACCGGTTACACGCAAACGCGCTATCCCATCGTTCTGGTACACGGCCTGTTGGGCTTTGATCGTTTGCTGGGTGTGTACGATTATTTTTATGGCATCCCAGGCGAATTGCGTTCTGGTGGCGCTCGGGTTTACACAGCGAATGTGTCTAGCTCCAATTTTTCTGAAGTGCGGGGTGAACAGTTAATCCGCTATTTGGATAGCATCAAAGCCGCGACTGGCGCACAGAAGTTCAACTTGATTGGCCACAGCCACGGCGGCCCAACCGCACGCTATGTCGCTTCAGTGCGGCCGGATTTGGTGGCGTCGATGACCAGCGTCGGTGCGCCGCACACCGGCAGTAAAACTGCGGACGGCCTAGCTACAATTGCGCCGCCTGGTTCCTTGCAAGAGCGTTTAGCCGCCGGTTTCGTCACTGCGCTGTCGGTGTTTGTGGAGTTTTTGTCCGGCGATAATGACCCGCAAAACGCGCTCGGTGCCCTAACGAGCCTGAGCAGCAGCGGTGCGGCTGCGTTTAACAACCGCTTCCCACAAGGTCGGCCGAGCAGCAGCTGCGGGCAGGGTGCTGCGGTGGTGAATAATGTGCGTTATTACTCGATGGGCGGCACAAACGTGTTGACCAATTTCTTAGATGTGTCCGATCCGTTATTGGGTGCTGCTGGCTTGTTTTTCGGTTCTGAAAGCAATGACGGTCTGGTCGGGCGATGTTCTAGCCATTGGGGCGTGGTCTTGCGCGATGACTACAGCTGGAACCACGGCGATGAAGTCAATCAAGTGCTGGGTTTGCGCAGCCTGTTTAGCTCCAGCCCAACTAGCGTTTATCGGGCGCAGGCGAATCGCTTGAAATTGTTGGGTTTGTAGTCAATGCGGGTGCGTCCTGTGCGCAATGCCATAAACTTAAGAACATTCCACTGAAAATTCGTCATCGCGAGGAGCGCAGCGACGTGGCGATCTAAGCGCACTTAGATTGCTTCACTGCGTTCGCAGTGACGAAACGTCGATTGAGTTCGAGGAACAGCCATTAAATCACGCAAAAAAGTCTTGCTAGCTTTGGCAACACTCGGCCTATTGCTGGGCGGCTTGGTCGGCTTTTGGTGGCCATCGACGCGCTCAATGTCAATGGCGGAACTGGGCATAACGCCTTCGCCGCTGCCCGCCGTTGTGAGCGCGCCCGTAATTGCGACTACGCCATCACCCGCTGTCGAGTTACCGAATACAACTCCGCCGCAGCCTATCGATGCTGAAATCTACGCGCCACCAAGCGCAAATAATTCCCTGCGCGATACCGCCGTCGATGGCGAAGTCAGCCTCCATCCAGATGGCAGCGTGCGGCTAACGCTTGAGTTGCGTCGCTTGTTTGACTATTACCTGGCGCGCGCGGGGGAAATGCCGGGCGCTGAATTGATCGCGTGGATTGACGCGCAGCTGGACGCGAGCTATCCGGCGGCGGTGGCGGCGCAACTCAAAATTTTGTTGGGTCAATATCGCAGCTACTTACGCGCATTAAATGCTGAAACCCCGCGTTTACAAGCGCTAACGCCGCGTTTGCGCCTGCAAGCGCTTGCCGAATTGCGTACGCGCGTGCTGGGGCCGGTGATGGCGGATGCATTTTTCGCGAGCGAACAAGCTTGGGATAGCTTTACCCAGGACCGACTTGAGTTAGCGCGCGATCATTCGATCACGCCCGAAGTGCGAGCACAGCGCGAGCAAGAATTACTGCAGCGCGTGCCGCCAGAACTTGCACAAAGTTATACCGAGCAACTTACGCTCGACAGCAAATTAAACCTTGCTTTACCGGCAGTTGCAGCCGAACGCTACGCTGCGCGCGAGCAGCTGTTCGGCAGCGAAGCAGCCGGGCGCTTTGCCGCGCTGGATCAAAGCCAAGCCGCGTTTGAGGGCAGGGTACGCAGCTATTTGACTGCACGCGAACAACAGCAAGCCAACAGCGACGCCGCGCGTGCGCCATTGCGGGCGCAATATTTTGACGCCAACGAAGCGACGCGCGTGGCGGCGCTAGAAGCGATTGGTGAGGAAGCGGTTTTATTGGGCGGGGATTAGCGATGCAATTCTTAATTGTACTATCCGTGGCGTTGTAATGATTGGGGGCGCAGTGGGTACGCTCATAGTGGCCGCGCAATATGCTTTGGGTAAGCGCAATTACCTGTTACGGTAGCGGGCCATGAAAGTGATTTACACTAATCACTAAGGTGAATGCTGGCGTGACTCCCTTGCAACTAACAGAAGTGCCTAAAGTGCTCGCCTATGCGCTCGATGGCACCGTTCAAGCGGGGTTTCCGTCGCCTGCAGAAGATATTGCCGCGAAGCGCATCGATGTCTTTGAACGCTTAGTTCAGCACCCTGAAGCAACGTACCAAATGCGCGTTCGCGGTCATTCGATGCGTGGCGAGGGTATTTTTGATGGTGATATTCTGTTGATAGATCGCGCCATCACACCGAGGTCTGGCCACATTGTTGTCGCTGTCGTTGACAACGAATTCTTAGTGAAAAAATTGGTTGTGTCAGCGTCTGGGCAAATAAAGCTCCAAGCGGGGAACGCTGACTTTCCGGACGTGATCCCACGCGAGGGGCAAACCATCGAAATATGGGGTGTGGTGTTGACCGCATTTAAGCAGTTTCAAGTCTGATGCCTACGTTTGCACTCGTTGACGGTAATAATTTTTATGTCAGCTGTGAACGTGTGTTTCAGCCCCATTTGAATGGTCGCGCAGTCGTGGTGCTATCAAATAATGATGGTTGCGTGATCGCACGCAGCAATGAAGCTAAGGCTTTAGGCATCAAAATGGGGCACCCGTGGTTTCAGATTCGTGAGTTTGAAACAAACAAAAAACTGGTGGCTCGATCAGCCAATTTTGCGCTTTACGGCGACTTGAGTGACCGTATGACCAGCGTTATCGCGCGGTGCGGGTTTCGTTATGAAGCGTATTCGATTGATGAAAGCTTTGTTGATCTGTCGGGATTGAACGACTTGACGGGCTGCGGCATGGAATTACGCGAGCGAATTTTACGATCGGTCGGCATTCCGTGCTGTGTGGGCATTGGCTCGACGAAAACACTCGCCAAGCTTGCGAACCATGTCGCGAAAACGGCTGAGCGTAAACCGGGAATTTATTCGTCAAAATTCGCGCGGATCTGCAATCTTACCGAGCTGGATTCACCCGCGTTAAAACATGTGCTGATGCAGACGCCGGTAAGCGAAGTGTGGGGCATCGGCGCGCGCTTATCCGCGCAATTAGAAAGCGCCGGTATCAACAATGCTGCGGAGCTATCACAAGTAAACCCGGCCATTGCGCGAAATAAGTGGTCGGTGACAGTTGAACGCACGATTCGGGAGCTGGGCGGCACGTCGTGTATCGAACTGCAGGATGCGCCAACGCAAAAGCAGCAAATCTCAACGACGCGCACCTTTGGTGCGCCGGTCAGTGATTTGAACGGTTTGATTGAAGCCATTACGGCCTTCGCCAGTCGCGCATGCGAAAAGTTGCGCAAACAGGCCAGTACATGCAGTCAGGTCAATGTATTCGTTCGTACCAGTCCATTCCGTCAATCAGCCCAATATGCGCAGGCGATCACGATGAAGTTGTCGGCACCAAGCTCGGACACGTTATGCCTTGTTCAAGCGGCGCTCGCAGGTTTGCGCACGATCTACCGGCCTGGCTATGAGTACGCCAAGGCAGGCATCCATTTGCTCGATTTGCAGTCAGAGTCTATGGGCCAAACACAATTTGATTTTGAGGCACTTAAATCGGCGCGGAGTGATCCGGGATTGCAAGATCGCCGAAAGCAACTGATGAAAACGATGGACTCGATTAATTCACGCTTTGGCCGTGGCGCACTCGTGGTGGGCAGTGTGGGTGTCAACACTGACGGAGCCTGGCATATGAAGCAAACGCGCCTGTCACCCAATTACACAACCAATTGGCAGGATATGCCAGTTGCACGCGCATGACAGTGAATTACAGGCCGGTCGTTACTCCGGCGCAAAGCTAAGGGCTGGTTGCTACACCAGCGTATTCCAATTACGGACGTCCTAACTTCTAGACGACCCGCTTAGAGGCGCAATCCTTGCTAGAGAAGTTGTGCGTCAAATATGGTTTTTGCCTATCCCCGCTTTGGAATGCTTGGATTTTGGAAAATCATTTGGACGCGCTTGTCAAATGAAGCATCGCAATTAATTCGCATTGAATGCGCGATGATTGCTGTTTAGCGATCATCAAAGGATTCCCTTGAATACAGCGCCTCCGCCCATTTTAAGTGCGATAAACCTCAGCAAAAGCGTCAGTTTCGCGGGCGCGCCGTTGAATATCTTGCACGACGTCAGTTTTAGTGTTGCCGCTGGCGACAGTTTGGCGATTGTGGGTGCCTCAGGCTCCGGCAAAAGCACGTTATTGGGCTTGCTTGCCGGTTTGGATACGCCAAGCTTCGGCACGGTAACGTTGGCGGGGCAGACAATGAGTGCGCTTACTGAAGACGGGCGTGCGGCCTTGCGTGCGGGGCATGTGGGCTTTGTCTTTCAACAGTTTCAACTGCTGCCCGCCCTAAACGCGTTGGAAAACGTGATGCTGCCGCTGGAGTTGGCTGGCCGGCCTGATGCACGCGCAAGCGCGAAGGCGATTCTGGAGCGCGTCGGTTTGGGCGCGCGTATGACGCACTACCCACGTCAGCTTTCCGGTGGCGAGCAACAGCGGGTCGCGCTAGCACGCGCGTTTGTTGGCGCGCCGAGCGTGCTCTTCGCGGACGAGCCCACGGGTAGTTTGGATAGCGAAACGGGTGCGCAGATTGTTGAGCTGATGTTTGCCATGAATGCGGCGGCGCAAACCACGCTGATTTTGGTGACGCACGATGAAACGCTGGCGCGCCGCTGCAGTCGGCAAATTCGCCTCAGTGGTGGGCGATTACAGGCATCAGCAGCGTGAGCGCGCCCAGTGTGAGCACACTCAGTGTGAGCGAGTCCAGCGTTTCTGCGCCAGCAGGCGGTGCAGTTTGGGTCGCTCTGAAAATGGGCGGGCGGCAATTTTGGCGCGAGCTGATCGCCGGACGCATGCGCGTGCTGTTTGCGGCGGTGGTGTTGGCGGTGCTGGGTGTCAGCACGGTTGCGATGATTGCCGAACGCGTGCGTGGCGCGCTGTTGCAGCAAGCCGGGCAGTTGCTTGGCGGTGATCTGGTATTGCGCGCAGATCAAATCATTACGCCGGAAATGCAGGCGCAGTTTGCGAGCGCAGGTGGGTTGAGTACGGGGGCAACAAACGCGGGTGCAGTTGCAGTCGCCAACACCGCTGAGTTCCCGTCCACCATACGAAGCTTGGCGAGTGATGGTGCAATCAGTTTTAAGCTGGTCGAAGTCAAAGCAGCCAGTGTGAATTTCCCCTTGCGCGGTGCCTATATTTTACGCGGCGATGCCGCTAGCTCCGAGCGCGCGGTTGGGCATGCGCCGGGCCTAGGTGAAGTCTGGATCGCCGAGCGTTTGCAGCGCGAACTGGACTTGAAAACTGGCGCGATGCTCAACATTGGTGCGCAGGCATTTAAGGTCACGGGTGTGATTTTGCGCGAACCCGATGTCGCGATGGACTATTCCGCGATTGCGCCGCGCGTGCTGATTCGAGTTGAGGATTTAGCCGCCACCAAGCTCGAACAGCCCGGCGCGCGCATCGGCTATCGCTTAATTGCGGCGGGTACACCGGCACAAATGCAGGCGCTAAGCGCGCGTATCAAGCCGATGTTGAGTCGAGGTCAGCGCTTGGAAAGTGTGCGTGATGCCCGGCCCGAATTGCGGCAGGGGCTAGATCGGGCTGAGCAGTTTTTAGGACTATCCTTACTGGCGGCATTGACGCTGTCTGCGACCGCGCTGGCGCTGGCCGCTTGGCGTTTTTCCCAGCAGCAAATGGACACTTTTGCAGTGCTGCGGACTTTGGGCGCAAGTACCAAAACGCTGCTTATTATGGTGCTGACGCAACTGGTGCTTTTGGCCTTATGCGCAACCATCGGGGGCATCGTCCTGGCTGAGTTGACTCAGCGCTTAGTGGCTTTTAGCCTTGCCGCGAGCTTCGCGACCGTGCTGCCCGCGTCGGGTTATATGCCTTGGTTACAAGGGTTTGCGGTGGCTCTAGTGATGCTGTTGGGCTTCGCCGCACCCTTGCTGATTCGTTTGCGCCATGTGCCGGCCGTGCGGGTATTGAGCCGCCAATCGCAGGCACCGGATATCAGTAGCCGAGTCCTGCTGGTGATCGGATTCGCCGCACTTTTAGCGCTCGGTGTGCTGTTGGTCGGCGATATCAAAATCGCCAGCTATACCTTGATTGGATTAGTGCTGGCGATGCTGCTATTGGCCGCAGGGGCGCTTGCGCTGCTGGCTTTAGTGCGCGCGCTGCGGCCACGCGTGCCTTTGGGCGTGGCGCTGAGTTTGGCGGGCGTGCTGCGCCGGGCCAAGCTCAATGTGTTGAGCATCACCGCGATCGGTTTGAGTCTAACGGCGTTGATGCTGATGACCTTATTGCGCACGGATTTACTGGATCAATGGCAGTTGAGTTCGGCGCCGGAGTGCGGTGAAGTGGCATTGGCGGACAAAGTGTGCAGCGCACCGAATCGCTTTCTGATCAACGTGCAAGATGATCAGCGCAGCGCCCTCACAACTGCGCTCGTCGATGCACAGTTGGGCGCGGTCGAGCTTTGGCCAATGCTGCGTGGGCGTTTTACCGCCGTGAACGGCGCGCCGTACCGTGCGCCGGATCCGAACGATGTGCGCGCCAAACGCATGGCCGAGCGCGAGTTTAATTTGTCAGTGAGCACCACCGGTTTGCCGGACGGCAACAGCATCGTTGCCGGCAAGTACTTTGATCCCAATTCAACGGAGCCTAGCTTGAGCGTGGAAGAAGGCTTGGCAAACACCCTCGGTTGGAAGTTGGGTGATGTCATTCGCTTTGATTTGGGCGGCGTGATTGTTGAAGCGCCGATTACGAGCTTGCGCAAAGTGCAGTGGGACAACTTTAAGCCGAACTTTTTTGTGCTGTTGAATCAGGCCGCATGGCAAAACTTGCCCGCAAGCTGGATCGCGAGCCTGCGGGTGAATCCAGCGCAATCAGCGGCATTTGAACGCGCCTTGCGCCCGTATCCCAATGTGTCGGTGATCGATCTCGATTTTGTCCAGCGCCAAGTGCGCGACATTGTTCGCCAAGTCAGCCGGGCAGTGGAGCTGGTATTTTGGTTCACTTTGCTATCGGGCCTGCTGGTGTTGAGCGGTGCGATCAGCGCAACCCAGCATGAGCGGCGTTTTGATGCCGGCCTGATGCGCGTTTTGGGGGCGCGAAGTCGGCAATTACTGCGTTTTGACGCGGTTGAGTTCGCCCTGATCGGCGCCATTGCCGGGCTGATCGCCTGCGGCAGCGCGGTGGCAATGACGAGCGTGATCGCTGCGAAGGTGTTTGAGTTTCAGTACGCGCCGAATTGGCCGCTGATTATGCTGGGCGTGCTGTTGAGTGTGACGTTGGTGCTGGCGATTGGTTTGGCGGGCACGCGTGGCGCACGGGCAAGTGCGCCGAGTTTGAGTTTGCGGGAGGCGGGGTGAGGTCAAGCTTTTAGTTGGTCATTCCCGCATGCCTTAGGCGGGAATCCAGTTTGTACATTTCGCGCCGTGTTAATGGATCCCCGACTAAAACATTCGGGGATGACGGACTAAAACATTCGGGGATGACGGACTAAAACATTCGGGGAAGACGGACTAAAACATTCGGGGAAGACGGACTAAAACATTCGGGGATGACGGACTAAAACATTCGGGGATGACGGACGGAATATTCGGGGATGACGGACGGAATATTTGCGCGCGTCATTGTCTCAGCCAAGTAGCCTGAAACGACACCACATGCACGCCTGGTCGCGTATCGTTTCACCTCTGAGACGTCGGCTGATCTGCTGACACAAGGTAGCGCAAACATGATAAACAAAACCGACTTGATCAGGTTGGTCTATGCCAGCCGTGCCAATTTTCCGACGGGTACGAACAACGCCACATTAAACGCGGACGTTGCACGCATTCTTATGCAATCGCGTAAGAATAATCCGGCCAACGGTTTAGTTGGCGCACTGTATTTTGGCGATGGTTGCTTCTTTCAGTGTCTGGAAGGGCCGGCGGAAGCGGTTGACGGACTGTATGTGCGTTTGCACCGCGATCCGCGTCATACCGATCTGAAAGTGCTGAGCCGTATTGCGATTGAACAGCTAACTTTTTCGAAGTGGTTTATGAAGTTCGTGCCAAATGCCTCAGCGGTGCGCGATGTGTTATCCAAGCACGGCATTTACAATTTTGACCCGTATTCGTTTAATTCGGCGGTGATCACGGACATGATTAACCTGTTAGTGCAGGGCGCTGATCTTGCGGTCACTGAGCCCAAAGCGGAGCTTGTAATGCCAAGTCCCGATGCCTTAGTTACTGCGCGGCACGCGCAAATGGTTAGCTATTCTGCGCTGGCGATTGCGTTAATTGCTCTGGCTGTCGCAGTGTTTAAATAGATAAGTCGGATGAGCTTTACAGCAGCATGAAATTTTCCGCTGTTGCAGCTGGCACCGCGCTCAACGCAACGCCTTGGTCGAAACTTGCTAGGCAGGCGCCATGCGCAGTCGCAAGCGCTAGTAGATACAAATCGGTGATTTGATTGTGGCCGCTGACACGGGCAAAGTTGACGTGCGAATCGTCGCGCAGGGAGATATCGTCCGCCCAAAAAACGTGGTCTAACTCTGCGCAAACCCGCTTCAACTGCGTGCGGACGCGTTCAAGGCCGAATGGACCAATGCGGCCGTAGCTGGGCAGGTTTAGCACCCGAATTACCGCGTTTTCCACCATCGGGCAGGTCGCAATTTTCAGATTCGGACGCAGCAACAGGGCGTTGGCGACGTTTGAATGCACATGTGCATCATCAAATAGCGCGATCCAAACATTGACGTCCAGGAGCAGGCGCATTAAATGCCTTCGCGTTCGATCAACTCGCGCACATGTTGGGTAGTGATTACCTCATCACGCTGCGGTGCCAGAGCAAATTTGCCACGCAGTGGTGTATCGATCACGCCGTTTTGTGGCGCTGAGGCAACTCGAATTAGCCTGGAAACCGCTTCACCGAGTGAAATTTGCAAACGACGCGCGTAGCTCTGTGCGGTCAGCATGGCGTCGTCGCTTAGGTTGAGCGTAGTTCGCATAGATTTTACTCAGAAATGGCTGTCGCACCATAGCATCAATTTGACATCTGCGCATCAATAAAGTGGCCTTTTGCCTGTTTCAGCGCGACAAGCAAGCCTGCATCAGTGCGTGAAATGCTAGCGTCTGCACGTTGGCGGCAACACGCACATCACCCAATCCGATTGATATGAAAAAGTATCCGGAGGTGGTTGGCAGCAAAATCTATGCGGGCTCGGAACACTTTGGCTTCTTCGGCAAACTTGCCGATTTAGCCAACAGCGAATTGACAAGTGTGCCCGTACAAATCTCTTGGAGCCGCACCAGCCCGTGGCTGCCGTGGATGAAAATGCCCTTTGACTTTTCTTGACCAACGACCTGGGGCGCTGCCCCAGGCTGGTATAGATTGCGCCTGTGGCGCAAAAACCCGGCATTTCAAAAGGAGCCGTGCAAGCGGCTCTAAAGCGCCTTCGGGGCGCCCCATACCAGCCTGGGGCAGCGCCCCAGGAAAGTTGAAACCTAAAGCGCCATCGGCGCGCTCTATACCAGCCTGGGGCAGCGCCCCAGGAAAATTCAGTCAAAAAATATTGAGGGCTGAAAGCCCGACCTATCAAAATTGGGCGGGCTTTCAGCCTTTTGACTTTTCTTGACTGACGACCTGGGGCGCTGCCCCAGGCTGTATAGATTGCGCCTGTGGCGCAAAAACCCGGCATTTCAAAAGTAGCCGTGCAACCGCCTCCAGGCGAAGCAGCTATTCAATAGACGGTTTCGGCGAGGTGTGCTTTAGTAGATTGGCAGAGCGTATGACCCAATGTTTTGACCCGGCTTTGCCATAGTTCTGCTTGAACGTTGTGCGACACCAAAACAAAGCTAAGGCCCGCGCAAGCGAAAGCGCGATTGATACTCAGACGGCGTTAGCCCGGCAATACGCTTGAACAGTTTGCGAAAGCTGGCGGCATCTTGGTAGCCGCAGGACTCACAGACTTCGGCGAAGCTGAGTTTTGTCGTTTCTAACAGGGCTTTGGCACGATCAACCCGCAGTTGCTGCACATAACTTTGCGGGCTTTGCTGATAAATAACCTGGAACTTTCGCAGCAAGGTTCTGGGGCTGATATTGAGCCTGAGCGCCAATGTTTCTACGCTGACATCGGTATTCAAATGGCCTTGCAAGTGCTGTTCAATCGCCTCAGAAAATGCGCTACGCGGGTGCTGAATCAGTGCTTCGCTCACGAACGGCGCTTGGCTTTGGCGGATCGGGTCAATCAGTAGAATGCGCGCGGTGTTTTGCGCCAATTCTGGCCCCACGCGCTGTTCGATTATTTTCAGCACGACCGAAAACATCGCGGTGACGGCACCAGCGGTGATGACGGAACCGGTGTCAACCAAAAGTTGGGCGGAGTCCAGTTTGACCTTCGGGAATTGATTGCGAAAACTGGCGGCGAGCCACCAGCTTGTGGTGGCATCTAAGCCATCTAATATGCCGCTGGCAGCAAGCAAAAAAGTGCCGCTACAGCTAGCGGCAATCTGGCGTTCTTGGGCGTGCAGCTTGCGAATTAGACTCAAGGCGCTGGTGTTGCGCGTTACTGCCGCAATAAGCTCAGCATGCGTGCGATATTCCAAGCCGGGCACGATCAGGACATCGATAACGCATGAGTCTGCCGGCACAACGCCGGCTAGGGTCAAGCCGCCCGCCGTGCGTACCTGGGAAACGCTATCAGCACTGACGATTTTTAAATCGAACGGCAGGTAGTTTTGTTGCGCTGGATGCGTGCGCGCATACAGCGCGTTGGCTAGGCGAAATGAATCCAGAGGCGCGGTCATGCTTGACGCCAAAGCGCCATCAACCGCCAACATCGCGATCGTTGTGCGCCTTGGAACATTGATCGCAATCGGATGGATTTGCGGATTTGACGTTAGCGTCGCGAGTTTCGAGTTGTTGGGCATCGCTCATTATCGCGCCAACATTTGTCGATGACCATAGATCGACATCAAAATGCCGAAACTAGCTAGAAGCGATACTGCCGACGTGCCGCCATAGCTAATCAGCGGCAACGGTACCCCAACGACAGGCAGCACGCCAGCAATCATGCCGCCGTTGACGATCACATAGACACAAAAACTCATCGCGAGCGAGCCCGCAAGCAGGCGGCCGAAAGTGTCACCGGCATGCGCGGCCATCCACAAACATCTGCCGATAATGATGAGATACAGCAGCAATAGCAGCGCCACTCTTAGCCAGCCAAATTCCTCAGAAAATACCGCCAGGATAAAATCAGTGTGCTTTTCCGGCAAAAATGCGAGCTGCGTTTGCGTACCATGGCCTAAGCCTTTGCCCCATAGGCCGCCCGAGCCCACCGCAATTTTGCTTTGGATAATGTGCCAACCGTTGCCCAATGGGTCTGATTCCGGGTCAAACAGCACGCGCACACGGTTTTTTTGGTACTCATGCAAAAATTGCCAAGCAAGCGGAACGGCGCTGGCGCAAACCGCGATTATTCCAGTGATACGCCACCAGCTCAAACCGGCCAGGAAAATAACGAATGCGCCCGCCGCAGCGATCAACAGTGCCGTGCCTAGATCAGGTTGTTCTGCCACTAATAAAGCTGGAACGCCCAAAATAACGCTGCAGATCGCCAAGTCGCGCCAGCTCGGTGGCAGTGTCCGGCGGTGGAAATACCATGCCAGCATCATTGGCAGCGCCAATTTCATGATCTCTGAAGGCTGAAAACGCACGAACTTGAGATCCAACCAGCGATGTGCACCGCGCCCCTCGCCAAAAAGTGCTACTAAAATTAACAGCGCCAGACAGCCGATGTAAACCCACGGCGTCCAACGCCGCAGGGTCATTGGCGAGGTTGAAGCCAATAACAACATCGCGGCTAGGCCCAGCGCAAATCGCATCGATTGCGCGAAGACGTAGGTGAAACTGGAACCGCCCGCTGAGTAGAGGGTGACCAATCCGGTGGTGCAGACTAGGCCTAGCAGAAACATCAGCGTCCAATCGACGCGTGGTATTGGCAAAAGCCGGATGAAGCGATAGCGCCAAATATCGAAGGCATTCATTGCGCTGGATCCGTATTCGCGGGGTCGGAATCCGTTGTTTCGGCGGGCAGCTCAGCCGCTAAGTCAACTTCCAACTCGTCTATAACTTGCTCCTCAGCGATCGGCTCTGCTGAATCCTGTGCCGTTATAGACTCGCCTGGGATTGACGCCGCAAGCGCTGGGGTCGCAGGCACCGGGTCCGCAAGCGCTGGGTCCACATGCGCTGGGTCGTCCGCTTTTGGCAAAAATGCCTCGAAAATCGCGCGCCCAACTGGCGCCGCAACGTGTGCACCACTGCCGCCTTGTTCGACGATGAGTCCGATCGCGATGGTAGGTGCCATGGCGGGCGCAAAGCCAACAAACAGCGCCTGGTTTTTAAAGCGAGGATCGACCTGGCCATTGGCGTTGCGCGGTGCATTCGCACTAATTTGTTGTGCGGTGCCGGTCTTTCCCGCCATTAAAAAAGGTGCGCCGTTGCCAACCGCGCGTGCGGTGCCAGTTGGTCCATGCAATACCGCAATCATGGAATCCCGAACGGCGGCAACATTCGCGGGGTTTTTGATAAAACTACTCGCGTTAAGCGGCGCTAAGGTTGCCGCGACAATGGGGCCCGAAATTTGTGCTTGAGTCGCTAGCAATAAATGCGGGCGGCGGCGAACACCACCAGCCGCCAAAGTCGCAGCCGCAGCCGCCAACTGCAAAGACGTCACGCTAACTTGCCCCTGACCTATACCAGCGATAACGGTTTCACCAGGGAACCAGGGTAGTTTAGTGACCGATCGTTTCCAGGCTTTCGATGGCATCAGCCCGGCTGATTCACCATTCAGATCAATGCCGGTGGGCACACCAAAACTAAATTGTGCGGCGTAATCGTGCAAACGCTCGATGCCCAAATCAAGCGCAAGACGATAGAAATAGGTGTTGACACTTTGTGCCATGGCCTCGCGCAAATTGATGACACCGTGCCCGCCAACTTTCCAATCGCGATAGCCACGCTTAGCGTTTGGCAAATAAAAAATCCCGCTCGAGAAAACCGTGTCGCTCGGTGTGCGCAAACCCAATTCCAACCCGGCCATGGCGACAAAGGGTTTGAAGGTCGAGCCCGGCGGATAGGTGCCGGACAGTGCCCGGTGAAAGGTTGGGCGAGCGGGGTCAAGAATCAATGCTTGGTAATTTTTTTTGCTGATGCCGTTGACATAAAGATTAGGGTCGAAACTAGGCAAACTGACCATTGCCAGCACTTCGCCGTTCGCCGGGTCAATCGCTACCGCCGCACCGGTTTGCGTGTCAAAAGCGGCTGCAGCGGCAATTTGCAGGCGAATATCAATACTGAGATAGATATTCTTCCCAGGCACGGGCGCTTTTCGTGACCGTGCGAGTTTCCGCACAGTGCGCCCAGCGGCATTCACTTCAACGCGCTCAAAGCCGACTTCACCGTGCAATAAAGTTTCATATTTTGATTCGATTCCGACTTTGCCAATGTGGCTGGTCGCTGCGTAATTTGTTGGATCGACCCTGGCTAGGTCTTTCTCATCCAGCCGCCCGACATAGCCGACGATGTGCGCGGTAGCGCTCCCCAATGGGTAGTAGCGCGATAAATATGGCACTATTTTTACGCCGGGAAAGCGATACATCGCGACGCTCAGGCGCGCTAACTCATCTTCGGTTAGCCTTGGCTTGATCAAGACGTTTTGAAACTTTCGATGCTGTGTGCGTGCGCGTTCGAAGTCTTCCTGAAGTTCGGTATCGAGTGCGATAATTTGAGTTAAGCCTTGCCAAGTTGCGGCCACGCTTTTGGCTTGTTCTGGCACCAGCTCGAGCCGATACGTGAGTCGATTTTCTGCCAGTAGTACGCCGTTACGGTCAAAAATAAGGCCACGCGGAGGTGCAATGGGGATTTGCCGGATGCTGTTGTCTAAACTCTGCGCGGTGTATTGATCATGGGCAAAAATTTGCAGCCAAGCGAAGCGCCCAGCGAGCGCGATCATTAAAAAAGTGATTACCGCAAACGCCTGCAGCGCGCGCGCAGTGAGTAACCGGCGTTCGTCCGCCTCGGCTTTAAGTTTGCGGCTCACTTTACCCGCCGCCCACGTGCCAAATGTAATCGCGTCATAACGAACGTGCGCGACTGCGCCGTCGCAAGCGATCTAGCGCTAAAAAAAGTACGGGCCAAAGCAGCATAGCGGTGATCGGTGCGAACCAAAAATCCGCAGGCGGCCAGCCGTAGTTGCCCAACATACGAAGCCAGACCGTCAATACGCGATCATTTATAAAAATGCCGCCGATTGCGGCGGTTTGTTGCCAAAGCGGAAAAAACCTTAGGCGATAGCGAAATCGCAGCAACACATAAACCAAAATTGTCAGTCTAAATGCGTTTTCGCCAAACAGCACGCCAGTTAATACATCCGCACACAAGCCTATTAAAAAGGCCTGTCCGAGGCTGATTCGCCCCGGTGTCTCGAGCGTAAAATAGGCCACCACCATGCCTAAAAACCAAGGCTTAAAGGGGCTTGCGAGCTCAGGCCACGGAATAAGTTGCAGAGTCAGTGCCGTGACAAGCAACAATAAAAATAATGAGCCTTCATTGCGAATGCGCATTTAATTCCCACTCGTTGAGCTAAGTGGGCTAGCGTTTGCGTCACGGTTTGCCGCACTGGGTACTGACTCAGACTCGGGCGCAAAAAGCGGGCCTAAATTTGGTCGGGGTGCCAACACCAGTACCACCTTATTGAGCGCCATTTTCGCTAATGGTTTAAGCTCGGCTTGGGCAAAACTATCACCCGCAGCGTGATGCACAGCGACGACTTCGCCTATGGCCAAACCGGGTGGAAATACGCCGCCCATCCCCGACGTTTGGAGGCGGTCCCCGACTTTGATATCGCTGGTTAGCGTGATGCGATCTAGCGCAAGCTGGCCACCCGCGCCCAGGCCAACCACATAAAATCGTAAGCCGTTGCGCTGCAGTTCCGCAGGCACGCGGTGATTCACATCGGTAAGCAAAATTGCCACCGAAGTAGACGTTCCCACCTCAGTGATTTGCCCGAGCAGGCCGAATTCATCGATCAACACGGAATTCATTACAACCCCATCGCGGCTGCCACGTCCAATCGCGATTCGCTGGCTATAGGGATCCAAATCGACGCTCAGAACCCGGGCGACCAAGCTTTGTGCAGGCGCAAATTTATCTTCGCCCAGCAGCGCTCGGACTTGGCTAGCTTCCGCCAACTTTGCGCGCAACTCGATAATTTCAGCGCTTTGCCGCAATGAGATTTCGTTTTGCGCAAGCAGCTTTTGCTCCAGATCAGCACGAACAGCAAGAAAGATTCTCGATGCGTCAATGGCCTTTTGAGGCAACTCCGCCAGCGCCCAAACCGGCCGGGCCACTGATTGCGCCGTGGCGCGCACGTCGTTTAAATAGCCCAAACGTCGATCCAGCACCATTAACGCGATTGCAGCTGCAGCATAAACCAGGAGCGCTAACGTGCTGTCCGCCCCTTTCGCGAATAGTTGTGCGCGGTTGTGAGAATCCATCAGTTCTAATCAGTCTTTGTAAATCTAGGCTTCAACTTCAAGCGCAATAAAATGCAAACTATCGATCAATCCCCGGCAAAAAAATCCGGCCCATGTAGATCAATCAACTCCAATGCCCGGCCGCCACCACGCGCCACGCAAGTGAGCGGGTCGTCAGCGACTTGCACATGCAACCCGGTAATTTCTGCTATCAATTTATCTAAATCACGCAGCATTGCGCCACCGCCCGTCAATACGATTCCGCGCTCGGCCAAATCGGCACAAAGCTCAGGTGGGGTGCGTTCCAGCGCTGCTTTTACCGCTTGGCAAATGCCCTGCAAGGGTTCGTGCAAAGCTTCCAAGGTTTCATTGCTGTTGACGGTAAAATTGCGTGGTACACCTTCGGCCAGATTGCGGCCAGAAACCTGCATTTCGCGTACTTCAGAACCTGCGTAGGCGCAACCGATTTCAAGCTTGATGCGCTCCGCCGTGGCTTCACCAATCAGCGTGCCGTGATTGCGGCGCACATAGTTTGCGATCGCCTCATCAAATTTATCGCCGCCAATGCGTACCGATTGTGAATACACGATGCCATTTAAGGAAAGCACGGCCACTTCCGTGGTGCCGCCGCCGATGTCAATCACCATCGAACCACGGGCTTCGTGGATTGGAATCCCAGCGCCGATTGCGGCGGCCATAGGCTCTTCAATCAGGCTGACATCGCGCGCACCGGCGCGTTCGGCCGATTCTTTGATCGCGCGGCGCTCTACTTGCGTTGAACCGCAGGGCACGCAAACCACGACGCGCGGGCTAGCACGCAAAAAGCGGTTTGGGTGTGCTTTGCGGATAAAGTGCTCCAGCATTGCCTCAGTCATCGTAAAGTCGGCGATTACCCCGTCTTTCAGCGGCCTGACAGTCACAATGTTGCCGGGCGTGCGCCCCAACATGCGTTTGGCATCGGTACCGACCGCAGCGACCGATTTCGGGCCACCGGCACCGCGATCTTGTCGAATTGCGACTACCGACGGCTCGTTCAATACGATGCCCTGGCCACGAACATAGATCAGCGTGTTCGCTGTTCCCAAATCAATCGACAAATCGGTCGAAAATAGACCGCGAAATC
>JANNYA010000040.1:0-7617 GCA_031409855.1 Rhodanobacteraceae bacterium
AACTTTAGGATCTAATCCGTTTGCAAATTTAGGCGCGTTGATGGCGAGTAAGAAGTCTTAAATTGCACTTCAACTCGTCATTCCCGCAAGCTTTTAGCGGGAATCCAGTTTCGCCATAGTGCAAAGACGCTGGATCCCCGATAAAAAACGCTCGGGGATGACGAACTTTAGGATCTAATCCGTTTGCAAATTTAGGCGCGTTGATGGCGAGTAAGAAGTCTTAAATTGCACTTCAACTCGTCATTCCCGCAAGCTTTTAGCGGGAATCCAGTTTCGCCATAGCGCAAAGACGTTGGATCCCCGATAAAAAACGCTCGGGGATGACGAACTTTAGGAATTGGTGCTTTTACAGATAAAACGAACAGGGCCGCACCCAAATGCGACTCTGTTCGTTTCGTATGCTAGCAACAAGGCAAAACTAAAACTTCGCCGAAAGCCGCGCAAAGTAGCTGGTGCCGTTCAAACCAAACTGCACCGAGTCATAGATAAAGCCGTTGTCGGTTTCCAGATCATCTTGGCGGCTTGGGAATTTGTCGAAAATATTTGCTGCGCCGACCGCGAACTTGATGTTTTCTCGAATCGCATAGGTCACGGCAAAATCCGCTGATAGACGCGGGTCATATTCGGCATTCGGTACATCATTTGCGGTGCCAGAGAAGGTGCCCAAAACTTGTTGCCCGAAATAGATGAACTTAATGTCGGTGTTCCACTTGTTCAAATCGTAGTTAAAGCCCAGCACAAATTTGCTGCGCGGCGCACCTTGCTCAAGAAATAATCGTTCGCGTTCACTCAACAACACATCGGCTAAATCAGGGCGGTTCTGGAAGCGCGTGGGCAGGTTGATGCCGCGCACATCCGTTCGGTTGTATGTGTAAGCGAAGTTGGTACCAAGTTTGCCCTCGCCAAGTTCATCCGAACGGCTGTAGGTCACATCAAAACCTTCGGTGCGGGTGTCAACAGAGTTGACGAAAAACTGTGCTTGCCCAACGTTCAAGCGCGCCAACGTGGCACCGATTGTTGGGTCGGTTTGATCAAAACGCCCGCTTAGCACGATGCGATCATCAATGTCGATACGGTAAATATCAAAGGTCAGCGCTGATGCGTCGTCAAACGTCGCGGTGATACCTGCGCCAAAGCCCAGCGATTGCTCTTCTGTTAACGAGGGAATGCCGGCCGCAATAGCAAGCGCGCCGTTGTTCGGCGCCAGCACAACATCAACAGGCCGACCGTTGACAAAATCGGTAAAGGTCGAGGAGAAGTAACGCTGTTGCAGGCCCGGGGCTCGAAAGCCGGTACTGACCGAGCCACGAATGACGAATACATCATTGGCACGATAGGCGGCCGCAATCTTGCCGTCCAGGGTGTCACCAAAATCGCTGTAGTCTTCATAGCGCAGCGCGACATCGGCGGTAAGCTGATCAGATAGAGATGCTTCAAAATCACTGTAAACCGCATAGTTATTGCGGCTTTTGTCAACCACATCACTAGGCTGAAAACCGGGGAAGCCCTGACTACCGCCGTTACCACCGCCAGCGCCATCCGCGTCGGTGAACGAGCCCAATTCGCCGGCAAAAATCTCATAGTTTTCGGTACGATATTCTGCACCGAAAGCCACGTTTAAGCCTTGGAAATAGCTATCAAAATACCGGCTAAAGTCGATGTTGGTGGTGTATTGATCGAAAGCGAAACCGCCTGCATCAAATTCCGTTGGGCTGCGTCCAGCATTTATATTGGCGATCGACGCATTCAAGGTATTGGTGATGCGGTAGTCAAAGCGGTTGTAACCATAGCTTTGGCTGAAATCCGCATACCAATCGCCCATTTGTGTTTTAAAACCAGCGGTGAGCGAGCGATCTTCCAAGTCACCATTAATAAACGGCACGAAACCGCCCGGATACAAAAGTGCTGAGTTACGCGTTGGTATATCTTCGGGCGTGCGCTCGAACGCACCGGAGCTGGCGTCACGCTGTTGAAAACCAGCGGTTAAATACAGGCCGCCGATGTCGCCGATTGGCAAATTGCCGTCGAAGGTTAGCGTCGCGTTTTCAACGGCGGTATCGCCAATAATGCGCAAACCCGGCGAACGATCCGAACTGCCGCGGTCCAAGTATTCACCGGTAAACGCCGCATGCCCGCCATCACCAAACTGCAAGCCGCAATATGCGCTGGCCTGATAGTTCAAACCATCACCGCGCGAATATTGGCCATAGCCCAAGATGCCTTCGCAACCGGGCTTGGTTTTCATCACGATATTCATCACGCCGGCAATCGCGTCTGAGCCGTATTGCGCGGCGGCGCCATCACGCAAGACTTCAATGCGCTCAATGCCCAGCACCGGAATGGTGTTCAAGTCCGTGCCGGTATTACCCCGGTTGCGCGCGCCGAAAATATTGACCAAGGAGGTACTGTGGCGGCGTTTGCCATTCACCAAGACCAAGGTTTGATCCGAACCTAAACCGCGCAGTGCTGCTGAATCAACTAAGTCCGCGCCGTCAGCGCCGGTTTGACGTGTGGAGTGAAACGAAGGCGCAATAAATTGCAGCGATTGCGCCAAATCAAACTGCGGCGAGCGCTCAACTTCTTTGCTGATATTAAAAACATCCACCGGCACTACGCTGTCAGTATCAGACGAACGCGGTGACACACGGCGGCTGCCGATCACTGAAATGACGTCCAACTCAACGGCTGCATCGGCGTCCTCTGCTGCGTCTTGTGCAAACGCTTGTGGCAAAGGCCCAAGCAGGCCGGCAAGCGCCAGGGCCAGCCAAAGCGCATGTTTCGCGGGATTTACGCCGCTCTTCGCGGGACGCGAAATTTTGCTCGTTTTAGGATTTGTCATGCGTTTTTCCATGAAATAGATAGGGTGTTCGACTTCAATTGTTAACTTAAGCCGACTTAAGCCAAGCAAGATTAGCGCTTTTTTTCCAACTGACACAACAAACACAAGCAAAGTTATCGTGCGAGGCCGCATTTTATGTACCCTTTGCAACCCGTACTTTGCAGTGAGGCATTAATGCAACAAGCTAAAAGCTACATCGAGATTGCGATTGAGTCGATCCAAGCCTTCGCGAATGACGGCAAATTGGATGCCGCTGAACTGCAACGCATGCTTGACATCGCGCTCCGTGACGGTCAAATCGATGCCGATGAATTGCGCGTGCTGGGCAAAATAGTCATGCAGGCAGAAAAAGGTCCCATTGATGCCGATGTGCAAGCGCTGATCGCGCAAATCCGGCTGCGTCACGGCCTAAAATGATGCCTCGCGCGTGTTTTATTGCGCCGTTCGTACTGCTGCTCAGCGTGAGCACGGCGCAGGCTCAAGTTTATAAGTGCAAACGTGGCAATGTGATCGCCTATCAGGACAAACCCTGCCCCAAAGGTACGCAGCTTGGACGCATCACCTTGGAGGCACCACCGATCGTTGGGAAAACACCGTCCAGCTCGGTCAGCCCGCCTACACCTGCGCCAGATCGCGGCCCCGCTGCGCCTGCCGCCCCGGCACTGTTGGCAGCCGCCGAGAATTATCAATGCACGCGTTTTGATGGAACGCGCTATTTCAGCGCTAGTTTGATGCCGAATCGCCAGTTGGTTGCAGCATCGCGGTTAGCGGTGCCACCGCCAGGAGTAGAGCCAAACACGAAAATCTGGGCTACGGATACCTGTATTCCTGCCCCAATCAAAGACGCCTGCGATTTTTATAGCATTGAGATGGATCGGGTCGGAATACTGGCCCGTAGCGCAGCGGGTATAGATCTCAAACGACTGAATCGGGAGGCGATGCGCCTGCGCACGGTATCGAACAGCCGGTGTCGGCGTTAGCGATTTTTACGCATTAAAAACCCCAGTAACGTGGAGTACGTGCTGGGGTTGATATTAGATTCTGAAAAACTTTTTAGCGATACACATACTCGCCGCGATTGTCTTTCCAGGTGGACTCGAAATAAACGGCGTCCTCTTCGTTACGTGGCGTTACGCCTATTAATATGCCGCCGCCTTCAACCGCATCTTGATAGTATTTCAGGCGCTCTTCTGGCATGCCCCAGCCCACCAGCGCGCCGACCAAGCCGCCTGCCAAGCCACCTGCGCCCACACCTGCTAGTGCGGCGGCGATTGGCCCGGCAATGACTAGCCCAAGGCCCGGCACAATGAGTGAGGTACCAATTGCCGCAAATGCTGCTGCGACCGCGCCTATACCCGCGCCAATCACGCCGCCCACGCCCGCGCCTTCCGAGGCGCGATTGCCCAATTCTGTTTCAGTGCCCGTGGTCGCAAAGTGCAACTTACGGGTGGCGTCAGACATCACGACATTGACGTCGCTGGTGGTGTAACCCCGGCCGGTTACCGCGTTGTATGCGCGCTCGGCACTGGCGCGGTCACGAAATACGCCGGTGACCAATTTTGAGTCGCCGACCGTGGAAACCGGTGTCGTTTGGGTTGTTACATCCACGCGAGTGGTGGCGTTTGCATCGTATACCTTATCCATTGAAAACCTCTTTTGAACATCGCGTCGCACGGAATGTGCGGCATCGGTGCAGTGAAGGTAGGCGGTTCTGAAATCGGCTTCGGTACGCTGGCGCGCTTAGGAAAATATTGCTGTTTGCGTGATGGCTAGGTTTAACTTGTTTGCCGTGTCGCAATGCCATCAACATAGCTCAGCTATCGACGTTTCGCCATTGCGAACGCAGTGAAGCAATCTCTACGCGCTTAGATCGCCACGTCGCTGCGCGCCTCGCGATGACGAATTTTCTGGGGAATTTTCTGTGGAATTTTCTTAAGGTAATGCATTGAGGTGTTAAAGCGCCTCTATGCTCTTTTTAGCCGATCAAAACTAAATAATTTTGCACACGGATGGATTTTTCCCAACAGCGTATCGCGTAGCAACTCTGCGCCAATCAGGCTGTAGGTAATGCCATTGCCACCGTAAGCCATGGCGAAATGTACCCGCGGCCCGTGTGCTTCGTGCGCCCCGAAAAACGGCAGGCCATCACTGGTTTCGGCAAAAGTTCCAGCCCAAGCAAATGCCACTTTTAAATCAAGTGCCGGAAACAGTTTTTTCACGCGTTTGACCAAGCGTGCGGCTTTGCTTTCAACCCGCAAATCGCGTCGCAGAGCAATATCCATAGCATCGTCCTCGCCGCCTACGATCAAGCGTTCGTCGCCGGTGCGGCGCAAATAAAGGTAGGGGCGGGCGGACTCCCAAACCAAGGTATCTTTCAAAGCACCCAATTCACCGGGCATGGGCTCGCTAACCAACGCATAGCTACTGCGATTGCTAGCAACGCGCTGCGTAAGCCATTTTTGCGCCTCATAACCAGACGCTAAAACCAAATGCTTGCACTGCACAATTAGGCCGGAATCCAGATATACGCGCACTCCACCACGCACGTTCTCGAATCGCTCAAGTCCAGTGCGCGCATGCACTACTCCACCCAGCGAGACAATTCGCGCCAGTAATTTGTGGCTAAGCTGATACGGATCAACCTCGGCAGCAACCGCGCTTAGCAACCCCGCTGGCGCATCAATGCCGAAGCGCGCATTCAGCGATTTTCGATCCAGCACATCAAGTTTGAAGCCGTGCGCTAATCGCAGCGCGCCTTCTTCTTCCACGCGGTGCTTGTGATACCAGCGTGAGGCGAAATAGAGGCTTTGCATGGTTTGAAAGTCAATGCCACCGAGCTTTTTCGCCAGCACCGCCAAACTGGCAATGGCCGCCTCACAGGCTTTGTAGGCCAGCACGCCATCGTCGACACCATAGCGCGCGCACAAATCTTGCAGCTCCGTATCGATCTCGTATTGCAGCAAAGCCGTACTCGCTGCGGTGGAACCCCAACCCACTTCGCGCTGATCGATTACGCACACCGACATGCCCGCGCGCGCTAAATGATCGCCTATCAGGGCGCCGGTAATTCCGGCACCCACAACCAAAACATCGCAGCTAACGTCGACGCGCAGGCGCGGGTAAGAATGAATGAGGCCGTTCTTGACAAGCCAAAACGGGGCGCCACTTTTTAAGTTCATCATCAGATAACCACACACATTAAGAAATCGCGCGGATGGTTATCTATAACGCTGGCGCATTCAGTGCGCAATCGTACATAGGCCACATCGGCGCGATTTTAATGTGAGTGTTCGACAGCGCACCGAAGGTTTAAATTTGATCCGATAGTCTAATCGCTCACCCATCATTCAAGGAGCGTGTCATGTTAGGAACCATTTTATTAGTTGTGTTGATTTTGCTGTTAATTGGCGCGATCCCAAGCTGGTCACACAGTAAAAGCTGGGGCTACGGGCCGAGCAGCGGCTTAGGCTTGGTCGTGATTATCCTGGTCGTACTGCTGTTAACTGGCCGCATCTGAAATGCCGTATAGCTATTGCTTGCTTGAATCCTATCGGACACGACAACAGCTATAACTTATGCGCGCGCGCCATTTGAGCTACAGCATTAGCATCGGCATTGCCCTGTTGGGTGGCTGCGCGAGCTTGCCGCGCATCGTGCCGGATTTGTCGCGAAATGCCCGCGCACCGGTGCAACTTGAGGGCGCACGCGGCCCTTTAACAGCGGCGCAAAGTAAACTGATCTTGCAACGCCTGCAAGACGCGGCAAAGCGTGGCGTGCAGCGGTCTGGGCAAGCGGGTGGCGGCACAAGCAATATTTTTGAACGCCATTTGGCCTTGGAAGAAGCCATCGTTGGCAGCCCGTTAACTGTGGGCAACGAAGTCGTACTGTTGCAAGACGGGCCCGCGACCTATGCGGCGATGCTAGGCGCAATTGCCGCCGCTAAAGACCATATTAATATGGAAACTTATATTTTAGATGACGATGCGGTCGGTCAAACCTTTGCCCAGGCGCTGATCGAAAAGCAAAAGCTGGGCGTACAGGTTAATTTGATTCGCGATAGCGCTGGCACCTTTAGTACACCGTCGCAATTTTTCCAGACATTGATCGATCACGGCGTCAACGTGCTCGAATTTAACCCAGTCAACCCTTTGGCTGCGCGCAAAACCTGGGCGCTGAATCAGCGCGATCACCGCAAGTTGCTGATTATTGACGGACGAATCGCGTTCCTCGGCGGCATCAATATTAGTTCGGTGTACTCGGGCGGGTCGTTTGGCTCCGGCAACACAGCTGCGCTTAAACGCCCGGTGCCAAGTGTGACTAAACTTAAGCAGCCCGCATTCGACGACGCGAGTGCAGCGGTGGCATGGCGTGACACCGATTTGCAATTGCGCGGCCCGGTCGTGGCTGAGTTTCAAAAGCTTTTTCTAGACACCTGGGAAAAACAACGTGGCCGCCCATTACCACAAATGGATTATTTCCCGCAGCTTGAAATTGTCGGTAACCAAGTCGTGCGCGCGATTGGCAGTGCGCCGGAGGAGCCCTTTAGCTTAATTTATGCGACGTTACTTTCCGCAATCAATAACGCCGAATCCAGCGTGTATTTGACCAACGCCTATTTTGCCCCCGATCCACAACTGCTGCGCGCGCTTAAAGACGCGGCAAGGCGCGGCGTTGACGTGAAGTTGATTTTACCCAGCCAAACCGACTCTTGGCTGGTGTTCCACGCAGGCCGCCGCTACTACTCCCGGCTGTTACGTGCGGGCGTGAAAATTTATGAG
>JANNYA010000041.1:0-42068 GCA_031409855.1 Rhodanobacteraceae bacterium
ACCTCTATATTTTGCTCAATCTTGGGCACCGCCGGAAACTTGACGCCATCGCTACCCGCTGTCAGAGCAGTAACACGCGCGTCAATCTGATCGCGCGTGTCTTGCAAGGCAGCAAACGCGGCTAAGTTGCCGCCAGCCGCCTCGGCAGCGAATTTAGCAATCTGCTGCGAACGCACTTGAATTTCGTTGATCGCCGCAATTGCGCCGCGATCTTCGGTGTTTCTTTTATTCGCCAAAAAGAAATTGACAAACAAGAATAATAGCGCAAACGCCAAAACAACCCCGAGGATTGCGTTTAGTGTTTGCGATTCGCGCTGCTGTAGTCCGCCTTTTGGAGTACTCATATTCCAACTCTCCTTAACCCAAAACAAATCGATTAGAAAACCTACGCTGCCGCCTGTAAAAACTCAGGCTCTTTAATGAGTGACGCCATACTAAACACGCCCCAACTCATCGTTCCCGCCACGTATTCATGCGACAGATGTGAGTTGATTGGGCTATCTAGATAGGTTTTGTTGTCTTGTTTATTTTCATCAACAAAGCTGCGCTGCCCTAGCACCTCGTCAACGATCAAACCAATCGTGCCGCCGGCCTGTTTAATTGACAGCACGCGCGCGGTGTCTACAGCTTTATAAGTCTCGCCTTCTAGCAATCCACGCAGATGCACAATAGGAAGCAAATTCCCACGGACGTTGGCGATACCAAGCATCCATGCCTTCGTACCCGGCACATTGGTAACCGTAGGTACCCGCAGGATTTCGTTGACTTCAGAAATACTGCTTACCAAATAAATGTCCCCGAGGCGAAAACCAATACCACGCCAAAGCCCAGGCGCTTCAAGTTGCTCCGGCACGCCAGCGACGTGCTCCAAACTACGTTTTTCGTAGTCGAGCAAAATTTCAAAGGCTGTTTTAGGTTCGGAATACTCGGACGAAAAAGTCATAGCGCTATGCCTGCAGCAAACGATTGATGCGCGATATTAAATCGCGCTCATTGGGTGGTTTTGTTACGAAATCGCGAGCACCTTGCCTGAGGCCCCAAAGGCGATCAGCCTCCATGTTCTTGGTGGTAACAATAATCACTGGAATCGCCGCAGTCTCGGGGTCTTTGCTGAGCATACGAGTCGCCTGGAATCCATTGGTACCCGGCATGATCACGTCCATCAAAATCAAATCAGGTTGTTGCGCGCGCGCTAGCACAATGCCGTCGGTAGCGTTTGCGGCGCTCACGACGTCAAAACCGTTTCGCTCTAGTAAAACAGTCAACACCCGAACGTCAGTCAGGGAGTCATCGATGACGAGCACGCGCGCCATAGCAAGGCTGTTAGCTAACTGCTACGTAACGACGAATAGCACCCAGCAGTTCATCGCGTGTAAACGGCTTTGTTAGGTACTGCTCCGAACCGACGATTCGACCGCGCGCTTTGTCAAACAGACCGTCCTTACTCGACAACATAATGACCGGCACCGCTTTGAATTGGCTATTACTCTTGATCAACGCACAGGTTTGGTAGCCATCTAATCTTGGCATCATGATGTCCACAAAAATAATTCGCGGCTGTTGATCCGCAATTTTAGCGAGCGCTTCAAAACCATCAATTGCTGTTACGACGTCGCAACCCTCTTTTTTTAATAAAGTTTCGGCGGTTCGTCGAATCGTTTTACTGTCATCAATCACCATGACGCGAAGTCCGGCCATTCCGCTTTTTTCGCTTAAATCGTCCATAGGCACCCCAAAAAATTCAATTCACAACTAAACAAATTATTGAGCAGATCAAGCAAACGCTAAAAACCACTCAAAAGCATTTCGCGCGACCCAGTCGCTTCGTCAAGCCTTACGTTAACACGAGCTTTACGCAGCTGCAGCTGTTTCTCAAGACTATGTTCTAAGTGTTTGCCTAAATTGGGCGTCTTTCACTAACTGAACGATTGTCTCGCGATTCATTTCACCGGAACTTGAGCGATACTACTCGTAGGATTTTGCAAAAGCCATGCATGACAGCCGCTTTTGGGAATTCTGCGTTCCATACTTCTCGCGATCGTGCTTCAATTACATTTACCACACCCGGATTTATTACATGCAGCGTGCACTTGCAGTCCTGATGGACCCGATCGAGAAAATCAAGATTTACAAAGATTCTAGTTTCGCAATGTTGCTTGAAGCAAAAAAACGCGGTTACGCCCTGCATTATTTGCTGCAGGACAGTCTTTATATCAAAGACAGCCGCGCCTGTGCACGCGCACAACAGCTTGATGTTTTTGACGACAGCAAGCGCTGGTTTCAACTTGAAGCGCCACAATCCATCGCTTTGGGCGATATGTCGATTATTTTGTCGCGTAAAGATCCGCCTTTTGACACGCAATATCTGCATGATACGCACATTCTAGATTTGGCCGAGGCGCAGGGGGCACTGGTCGTCAATAAGCCGCAATCTGTGCGCGATGCAAACGAAAAGCTGTTCGCGCTGCATTTTCCGCAATGCTGTCCAAGATCATTGGTAGCGCGTGACGCCGGACTACTCAAGGAGTTTGTCCTAGAGCATGGTCAGGCAGTCGCAAAATCGCTTGACGGCATGGGAGGCTCGGCAATTTTTCGTGTTTCCGACGTCGACCCAAACTTAAACGTCATCTTTGAAACCCTGACGCGGGAAGGAGTAGAACTTGCGCTGGTGCAGCAATTTCTGCCAGAAATAAGAAATGGCGACAAACGTATACTGCTGATCGACGGCGAACCAATTCCGTACGCGCTGGCACGAGTACCGCAAGGTACGGAGTTTCGCGGGAATTTGGCGCGCGGTGGCATAGGTGTGCCACAGCCACTGACCGAGCGTGACCGCTGGATCGCAGCCCAGGTTGGGCCAGAACTGCGCCGTCGTGGATTATATTTTGTCGGCATTGACGTCATTGGCGATTACTTGACTGAAGTGAACGTTACCAGCCCAACCTGCATTCGCGAGTTGGATCGCGCGTTTGGCATCAACATTGCCGGCACGCTTTTTGACGCGCTGGAAAAGCGGCTGCAGTGACAGCGGCGACATAACATTATGAGTAAACCTGCCGCAAAAATTGGCGCGAATGATCGCTTAGGCATGACGTTACTGTTGGCGGGCATGCTGCATGCCGTTGCGGCACTCGGCATCACCTTTGAGGCGGAGGATCCGGGGGCTAACGAAATTCCCGATCTAGACGTTATTTTAGTACAGTCGAAAAGCGTAGAAGCGCCTGAAAAGGCGGATTTCATCGCCCAAGCCAACCAACAAGGTGGCGGTGACAGCGAGCAAAAGCTGAGACCGTCCGATCTGTTCAGCACACCGATTCCAAAACCAGAACCGGGCATAGCGCCCATGCCTGTCGCTGCAGTCGAGCAGACTTCACAGCCAGAGCAAATCCTTGAAACTGAGGTGCTGACGGTGCGGCGCAGCGAATCCTCGGTTGCAACACAGCCTTCGCAAACCGCCGTCCCAGAAGCACAAAACAAGCTTATTGAGGAAGTCAGGCAGCGTGAAATGGAAATGGCCAATTTGCAGGCCGAAATCAGCCGCACCCGACAAGCCTACGCGAAGCGGCCAAAACGTAAATTCATTTCTGCCAACACGAAAGAAGATGGCTATGCCCAGTACATGCAGGCCTGGGTCGCCAAAGTTGAGCGGGTTGGCAACATCAACTACCCCGATGAAGCGCGCACTCGAGAGCTTCAGGGCAGCCTGGTTTTAACGGTTGCAATTCGTCGTGACGGGTCAGTGGAAAAAGTCGAAATCATCCAATCATCGGGCGAGCCGGTTTTAGACGATGCGGCAAAATACATTATCGAAATCGCCGCACCCTTTGATGTTACACCCGAGGTCAATGGCGAGCGTTTTGATGTACTCCACATTACTCGCACGTGGGTATTTCTACCCGGCAACGTCCTCGAATCGCATTAAATCTACCGCAAGCTATTTTTTACTGCGCGCAATAACTTCACGATATTTTTTGAGGTTGGCGTCAAACTGCGCTTTCGCAGTGACGCGCGCCGCCTGGCGGGTCGCGATATAGGCCTTTTGCGTTTCAATTTGCGTGCGCTCGTTGACAATCATCATTTTGATTTGTTCTGCGACTGGCTTGCCGGCGCGCTCACTTTCGGCCGCTGTTGCAACCAATTTATTAAGGCCTTTTTGGCGGTTTTCGATATCGCTCTGCGTCGAGCTAATTTGCTGATCCAATAGTTCGACGTTTTGCTGATAGTTTCGTTCCAAATCCTGCTCTGAAGCATAGGAATCAATCAAGCGCTGATCCGCTGCGGCTTGCTTTTCTTGATTGCGCTTTAACTCTTCGACGCGCTTTGCTTCTAGCGCCGCCGCCGCCGCATTTTGCTGGCTCGCTTGAGTATTGGTCGGAATACCCTGCGCATTCAGAGTCTGACTGCCAAGCCCAGTCGCGGCACCTGGTTGGCTGTTACCGAAATGAGTGACTCCTTTTTCATCTACCCACTTGACAATTTTGGGTGCGGCCGTTGCACCTGTGGCAATGCAAACTGCCATTGCAAACAACGCAAACTTGAATGAGATAATACGCGGTAGTGATTTCATAACAGTAGCTCCTGAGCAAATTTAGTGCGAAGTTCGACGGCAATGCTAACCACTCAATCTGAAGCGGCGTCAAACAAAATCTATCAAACGTTAGTTTGCGCCAAACCGAGCCCGGTAGGCCAGAAGTGCGTCACGATTCTTCACCAAATTACTGTCCGTTTCGATGTAAGCGAGTAAGTCGTCCAAGCTCGCCACGGCAAGAACCGGTATTTGAAACTCCATTCCGACTTCACCGGCTGCTGAGAGCCGACTCGCTGAATCACTGCCGCGCTCGGCTCGATCTAGGGCTATTAGCACGGCTGCAGGCACGGCCCCTGCTGCACGAATAATTTGTACGGATTCACGCACAGAGGTGCCAGCCGAAATTACGTCATCAACGATAACCACACGCCCGGCCAAATTGGCCCCAACTAACACACCGCCCTCACCGTGATCCTTCACTTCCTTACGGTTGTAGCAAAACCCGACGTCCAGAGCATGCCTGAGATAAAGCTGTTCGGCCGTCGCCGCAGCAAGCGCAATTCCTTTGTATGCAGGACCAAATAACATATCGAACTGAATACCGCTTTGAATTAAACGGTCCGCATACGCTTCACTCAGCGCCGCAAGTGTTTTACCGGTGCAAAACATCCCAGCGTTGAAGAAATACGGGCTAATCCGGCCGCTTTTCAGGGTAAATTCACCAAATCTCAATGCGCCTGCGGCACTGGCAGCTTCGAGAAACACTTGTTGGATTTTTTCTAGTGTGCTGATCATCGCAATTTGCCCTTTACAAAGATGATGGCGTCGCCTGTTTGGTTGGCTCAACCGGGTTGCCTCGATTTCACGGCAGTCGCCACATCATGTCAACCGGTCGGCTTGGATTACGCTGGTGCACACATCTTTTGTCAATCTAGATTTACTAACTAGCCCTTTGCAGAAGCGTTATTCTTGCCTGATGACCGAATCCGATCTAACAGCAAGTACCAATCGCGCGCAATTTGCATTGGCCCAAAAACAGCAGCATGCGCGCGTGCTAAATAAACTCGCCCCGGGTTTGGGCCCGCTGAGCTATTTGCTAAGCCTGTACGAAGAAAATTTCGATCTTGTGCGGCGGCTGCTCGGGCCAGCGCGAAACTATTCTGGCGCGCACTTATCGCACGTGCCGGGTAAACCGCCACTTTGGCTCGAAATTATTGAACAGCAGCCTTACACAAGTATTCTAAGAATTACCCATAGTTTCAACACTGCGCAAGCCAACGCGCTTGATCGGCTGGTGCTGGATCCGAACGCCTATGTGCGGATTTATCACGACACCAAACAGGCGGAAACAACGCATTGCTTTGTCGGCGCTGAACTTAAAAAGCTCTACTCGACGCATGTGCCCGTGAGTGTAGTAAGCGAAAAGCGCCTGCAAATGACAGTGTTTTTCAACAAGTGGCTGCGCTATTTACTAGAAACGGGCCATAACCCAACTAGCTTTGCGCCAGTGGATGCGTTGCCACGTGCACCGGCAAGTCCAATTCTTGCGCCTGCGCGGATCGTGCGATGATCTCGAAGTTTTCACCAAGTGCTTTGTCGCGCGCCTTTAGCTGAACAAAACCATTAAGATAACCAGCAAGCGGATTTTTGCTGTTGACGGAACCGTATTCTGACGCTATCTTTTCCAACTCAGTTCGGGGCTATAGCTCAGCTGGGAGAGCGCTACAATGGCATTGTAGAGGTCATCGGTTCGATCCCGTTTAGCTCCACCAAATTTCGTGATGGTCTCGCGCAATTTGGTATGAACACAGATGGTTTTTTGCGTCCCCATCGTCTAGAGGCCTAGGACATCTCCCTTTCACGGAGACGACCGGGGTTCGAATCCCCGTGGGGACGCCACTTTATTTTTGTTGTTAGCTCGCAAGGCAAACAATTTTATCGTTTATGACTGGAAAGCCCCGCAAGGGGCTTTTTGTTTTGCTTTACAAACCACTAATCGTAAGTAGATGCGCTGATTGTTAGTTTTGCAAAAATAAGTTCTGAATCGCAGGCATATAGCGCAATTTTATCCAGCACACGCTTGTAGGCAGGGGCTTTGCGCCTTGGCTACACTCCGCCACCTGTAGCCCGGTCGTGATCGCCTTATTTTACGAACACATAGCGGCAAACCATTTTTCTTGGAGATTTTGAATGAAATTGAAAATTGCAGTTGCCCTCGCGGCATCCCTGTTTTGTGGCGCATTGGTTGCGCAGGCACCGGCAACCGCTGCGGCGGCACCAGCTAGCGATCAACCACCCGCACCGGTGCCGCTGGATCAGAACAAACTTTCTTATGCGCTAGGCTTCAAGCTGGGCTTAGATATGATCGAAAGCAAGGCGCCGGTCGATGTTGCCATGGTTGTGCGTGGCGTACAGGACGGTTTCGCAAAAAAGGAACCCACCATTGCGCGTGAAGACATGGGCAAGCAGCTGTATGCGCTTGAATTCAAAATGCGTGGCGAAGCCGAAGCGGCCTACAAAAAGATTGCTACCGAGAACCAAGCGCGTAGTGACAAGTTTTTGATGGAAAACAAAACCAAGAAAAACGTCGTCGCGCTGCCATCTGGCATTCAATATCGCGTCATTGAAGAAGGCAATGGCGCCCGCCCAACCGCAAAAAGCGAAGTAACTGTGCATTACCGTGGCTCGCTGATTTCTGGCCAAGAGTTTGATAGCTCATTTGCACGGGGCGTTCCAGCCAAGTTTAAACTCGATCAAGTGTTACCCGGCTGGCAAGAAGTGTTGCCGCTGATGAAAGTTGGCGACACTTGGCAGGTGTTCTTGCCGCCGTCCAAAGCCTACGGCGCAGATCGTGCTCCGCGTGCGATTGGCCCAAACCAAGCGCTGCAGTTTGAGATTAAGTTACTTGATGTGAAGTAGATTCGTTGCGGCGCCTAAGCGTCGCTTGTGCACCCCAATAGGCCCGACGCGCGAAATGTGCGCCGGGTTTTTTTTGCCCGTGATGGGCGCGTTGCCACTCGCCTCAGCCTGCTAGAGAGCGCATCAGCGTGCTTTGAATTGTGATTGATTCACTGCGTGCGCAATAACGCCTCAACAACGAAAACCGTCGCCGTGCGCGCGGGCACGGTAAAAGCACCCGTGGCCGCGTCATAGCGGGCTTCAAACACACGCTTGTCCGCCGCATTTTTCGCGCGCTGCACCGGATGTAAAACGTAGTCTTTGCGCGCTTCATCCGGCGCTGAAATTGTGTGCGGTATGCTGTCCACATTAATGAAATACGCCAACCGCGCAAAACCGGCATCGGGCAAACCCTTGCCATCCAACACCCCAGCTAGGACCGTCGGAATCTGCGTGCTGCCGGTATTGAGGAAGCGCAAACGCTGATTGATCGAATCGCTGGTTGTCAATCGCAACAAACGCGTACTTTTCCGAATGCGCAGCAAATCAAAAAATACGTCGCGCATCCAACGAATATCGCTTGCGGTAGGTTTAATTGCGGCATTGGCAAGCAAGGGTTTATAGAGTTCGTAATTGCTGCCATTGTCAGCTTTGGGCGGCAGCCCGGAGCCGAAATAGTTGTCCGAAAACGTCCAGTCGATGCGATTGAACCAATCGCCGGAATCATAGCTATTGCGATCCAATGATTTGCTGCGCAATCCTTCCATACCCGCGTGGTAGTAGCTAATGCCTTGGCTAAATGCCACCGTTGCCGCCGCCAACATTTGCACATGAGCGCGCTCTTGCGCCGAGGTCGAAACGGGCAGCTTCAGCACATTAATGTCAAACAAAGTCGGATTGTCGTGATTTTCAACGTAGTTCACGACTTCGCCGGGCTGGGACACATATCCCGCAGGCTGGCCGCTGTAGTCAATTTCAGCCAATGCCAGCGTTCGATCATCGAATGTTGGCAACTTAAAATTTTTAATAGACCCGGCCAAGCCTAGTCGAACTAGGTCGGCGCTGCGCATCAATGCCGGCAAACTTGTAGGCTCGGACTCGGGCCCGGCTTTTTGCGCAGCATACGCGTTGGGCAGATAGTGCAAACCATTGACGTAGCCCTGTTTACTCAGCAAATCCGCGCCTGCGTCACAACAGCCGCCACCGCGAATCGCATCGCGTGCGCGGTCACTAAACGTCGCAATGCCACTATCGGCCAAGGACAGCTGCGCCGCTTGCACGAAGCGCTTGTTGTTCGCAACTTCGCCAAAATTCCAGCCTTCGCCTAATAAAAAGACTGGCTTTCCCGCCGCCTTATCGACCGCTTTTTGCAGTGCCAGCATCGCCGCTTTCGGCTGATGCCCCATCAAGTCAAACCGAAACGAATCGATGCGGTAATCGCGCACCCAGCGCACCGCAGTGTCGATCATCAATTTCGCCATCATGCGATTTTCGGTAGCGGTGTTATCGCAACAGGTGGAGCGCTCCACCACACCGTTCGCATTTAGCCGATGGTAATAGCCCGGCACAATGCGGTCCAGCACCGAACGCGCATCTTGACCGGATGCCGCAGTATGGTTGTAAACCACATCCATACCGACCCGCAAACCCGCACGGTGCAGCGCATCGACCATGATGCGAAACTCAATAATTCGTTTCGCGCCGTTTTGCGCATCACTGGCATAGCTGCCCTCGGGCGCGCCAAAATGCGCCGGGTCATAGCCCCAATTGAAGCAATCTAACTTTTGATTTTTCGCGGCGATTTCTTGCTGGATTTCGCTATCTGCAGCCGCACTTGGCATATCCGGGCTAACGCAGTCAGTTTCCGGCACCGTAGCGAAATCAAACACCGGCAACAAATGCACATCCGTCATACCTGCTTGCGCCAACGCGTTGAGGTGGCGCATGCCATTTGACTTTGCTTCGCTAAAAGCCAAGTATTTGCCGCGATTTTTAGCTGAAACACTGGCGTCGCCCACGGAGAAATCGCGCACGTGCAGCTCGTAGATTGACATATCCACTGCATGCGCCAAGATCGGCGCGCGCACCTGTTCCAACCAACCTTTCGGTACCAATTCCGCTGAATCCAAGTCGGCAATATAGCTACGCTGAGAATCACTGCTCAAAGAAACCGAATACGGATCCGTAACTAAGTTGCGCACTAAGCCAACGCCTGCAACGTAAACATCAAGCAGATAGCGGTAATATTGTCCCTGAAACTTGCCCTTTAGCCGCACCTCCCAGGCGCCGCTTAGCGCGTCCCTACGCATCGTAGTTAGCGTTTTTGCACTTCGTTCAGGACTGTCATAAACGCACAGTGCCACGGTTTGGGCAGTAGGCGCCCAGAGTTTAAAGCGCGTCGCATTCTTGCCCTCAGGCGTGCCAAATACCACTGCGCCTAAGTCCGCTATCGTTTCGGCTTTTGCGTAGACATCGTCTAAATAACCGGCACTTTGCAGCGCGGTCGCATCAATAACATCGCCCGAACGCGATTCTTGCACCAGCATAAGCTGACCGCGCTGCCATTGACTAAGCCGCTTTTGCTCAGCGGAATCAACTTTTAGCGTTACCCCAACTGCATCTAGATAACCAAAACGCGCGGCAAATTCGGGCGCTAACGCCTCGCGCTTGGCCGTCAAGGTGATTGCTGCATCAGCACCTCCCACGGGTTTGCCCGGCGTGATTTGCAGCCCACCGCGTGCAGAAAAATACAGTTTGAATCGCGTTGCTTGCCACGGTGCAGGTGCCGCTTGCGGCCAACGAATTTGACTGCCGTTGAGCCATACAGCACGCGCATCAGCTTGTTGCATCGCACTTGCGTGCAGCACCGTTGCGTGCACACCATCGCAATTTGCGAGTGTTATCGCCGCTGTCGGTGTTAGCTGCGCCAACGCTGCTGCAGCGAACGCTTGTAAGCCGAAAAACCCTAATATTTTGATCATGCCTAGCCGCATCTCAACGTTGCTCAAGCCCGCACCCTACTGCGCAGTTAGAGTTTTGGCTCGGGGTTTGTCCATGAATACGTATGCAGCTAGCTCGCGCGGATCAGCAAGCGGCTAAGCTGCACGGCAATTGGGATTGTGAGGTCGAAACATGCGCAGCAAGCCGCATTTAAGCTTTTGGCAAATCTGGAATATGTGCTTCGGCTTTTTGGGCATCCAAATCGGCTTTGCGCTACAAAACTCGCACGTCAGCCGTATTTTTGAAACGCTGGGTGCCAAGATTGATGACATTCCCATTTTGTGGATCGCGGCACCGCTGACAGGTTTACTCGTGCAGCCGATCATTGGCTATTTCTCGGATCGCACCTGGAATCGATTTGGCCGCAGACGGCCGTATTTTGTCGCGGGCGCGGTGCTGGCAACCTTCGCCTTGTTTGTAATGCCAAATTCGCCAACACTTTGGATCGCCGCACTGTTGCTGTGGATTTTAGATGCCTCAATCAATGTTGCGATGGAGCCTTTTCGCGCTTTGATTGGCGATCAACTTGCACCCGCGCAACGCCCGACGGGCTACTCAATGCAAAGCTTCTTTATCGGCATTGGCGCGGTCGGCGGTTCCCTGCCCTATTTTCTAGAACAGGCGGGTGTTTCCAACACCGCGGCACCGGGAATGATCCCAGATACCGTTCGATTCGCCTTTTATTTAGGCGCGGTAATTTTACTTAGTGCGATGGCGTGGACAATTTTTACCACCAAGGAATACGCGCCTGAGTTGGCCGCGCAATTTGAAGAAGCCCCGCCAGCACAAGAACCTCGTGCAGACCAGAACGGTGCTGCGCGCTCAATCGCCGCGTACGTCGCAATGGCACTCGGCGCTGCGCTTGCTCTGGCCGTTTTCCAGTATCAACTGGAAAAATCACTTTATGTGCTTGCTGGCCTGCTGATTGGCTTGGGCGGCGCGATCGCACTAGCGCCGTTATTGCGCGAAGGCAATATGTTGCGAACCATTGTGGTGGATTTTCAAAATATGCCAGATGCGATGCGAAAACTGGCACCGGTGCAGTTTTTTTCTTGGTTCGCGCTATTTTCCATGTGGATTTACATGACGAGCGCGGTAACTCAGGTGCATTTCGGCGCCACTGACACCAGCGGATTGGCGTACAACACCGGCGCGAACTGGGTCGGGCTGCTCAACGGTGCTTACAACGGATTTGCCGCCCTCGCCGCAATCTTCATTCCACTAATGAGCAAGCGCCTAGGTGTGCGCCTAACGCACGCGGTCAATCTTTGGATTGGTGCGCTGGCATTCGCCTCGTTTTACTTTATCAAAGATCCAAATTGGCTAATGTTGTCGGCGCTTGGCATTGGTTTTGCCTGGGCGTCGATCTTGTCGATCCCGTATGCGCTGCTGGCGAATCATCTGCCGCCGCAAAAAATGGGCACCTATATGGGAATTTTCAATTTCTTCATCGTCATCCCGCAATTAGTTGCCGCCAGTTTGCTGGGCTTTTTGCTGAAAAACCTATTTAGCAATCAGCCCATTTTTGCGTTTTTAATTGGTGCGGCTAGTTTTGTCATCGCCGGGCTGCTGGCGTTGATGGTTCCGAATGAGCAAAAGGCGTAATCCGATGACACGTTTACTGCTCGCAATTACCGCGCTGTCAATATTGGCGGCATGTGAAAAGGAATCTGCGGTTGCGACCGATGCCGTGGGTGCAAGTACGCCGGAAGCGAACGCCCCGGCAACCGCTGGCGCTTCGGCAATCGCTAATACCCCAGCAAATTTAGCGGAAGTGCCCGCACCTGAAGATCTCTACGGCACGCTTGAACCGATGGCCAGCGATGCGGTGTATTTCGTGCTCACTGATCGCTTTGTTAATGGCGACACCAGCAACGATCAACGTAGACAGGGCGGCAAATTTCCGAGCTTTGACCAACCAACGCCCGGCGCCCCAGCAGGGGAAACCGACAACGTTGGCTATCTTGGTGGGGATTTTCGCGGCCTTTTGAACAACGCCAGCTACATTAAAAACTTAGGCTTTGGCGCGGTTTGGCTTACCCCGATCGTTGACAACCCGGACGAAGCATTCAGCGGCGGCAAGCCCGCCGCGTGGAAGGGCTTTTTCACTGATGGTGGCAAAACCGGCTACCACGGCTACTGGGGCGTTAATTTTTATGAGCTGGACGAACACCTGCCGAGCGTAGATCTGAATTTTAAGGGCCTAACCGCGGGCTTGAAACAGCAGGGCTTAAAAACGGTGCTGGACATTGTCGCAAATCACGGTTCACCGAGTTTCAGCATGCCGGTGGATCAGCCTAAATTTGGCGAAATCTATGATGCCAGCGGCACGTTGATCGCCGATCATCAAAATCTGACGCCCGATAAGCTGGATCCCAAAAACAATCCGCTGCATCGCTTTTACACGACCAAAAAAACCGAGCTAGCCGAGCTGTCCGACAACGATGAGGACAATCCGGCGGTGCTGGAATACTTTGTCGGGGCGTATCTGCAATGGATTGATCAAGGGGCAGACGCTTTTCGCATTGACACCGTGCGGCATATGAAAAATAGCTTCTGGCGCGACTTTAACGCGCGCATTCGCGCCAAACACCCTGGGTTTTTCATGTTTGCCGAAAGCTACGACTACTCGGCGGCAAAAATTGCGGCGCACACCCTGCCGGAAAACGGCGCGATGAGCGTGTTGGACTTCCCGCTCAAGGCTGCGATGGAAACCGCTTTCAGCAAGCCTCAGGGTGGCTTTGGTGCAATTGCCGATGCGCTGTATTTGGAAAACGGCCCGTATGCGAACCCCTATGAGTTGATGAGCTTCATTGATAACCACGACATGGCACGTTTTGCCGGCACCGATACTGATTTCATCAACGCGCACAATTTTCTGTTCACCGCGCGCGGCATCCCGATTATCTATTACGGCTCAGAAACCGGCTTTATGCGTGGCACCGCCGAACATGCGGGCAATCGCAATTATTTTGGTCAAGCCAATATTGATGCAGCGCCGAAAAACCCGATTTATCAGCAGCTGCAGCGTATCGCCAAAGTGCGGCAAGCCAACGTCGCACTGCAGCGCGGGTTGCAGCTAAATCTGATCATGCAAAACGACCAAGCGGCGTTTTTGCGGGTGTATCAACATGCTGGGCAATCGCAAACCGCTCTGGTGCTATTAAACAAAGGTACACGGCCGCGCGATTTCGTACTGGATGCACGCGTGCCAGCGGGCACTTGGAAGCGAGCTTTTGACGCCGTCGAAGTAACACTTGCAGCGGGACAAACGCTAAATGTCGCAGCGAGCGGCGTGCAAGTATTTCTGCGTGAAGATGCGATAGACCCGGCGCTTGCGGCAACTTTGCGCGGGCGCATGCAGCGAGCTATCGACGTTTCGTCATTGCGAACGAAGTGAAGCAATCTCGTCGTTTAAAGCTAGATTGCACAGCGAAGCTCGCAAAGACGAAGTTCATGTTTTTGGTGCAGCCGCCTTGGGGCTGAAAACTCGCAATGACGAATCAAATTCACGGTCGCCTCAACACCACCGCCGCCATAAACTTTCAACTAGACTGATGTCGAAGTTTTTGCAACATTTGCGTTAATTTAACGGCATTGTAGCCACCCCAGGCATACCTTAAGCTCTCAGGCAAAAGGAAATAGCGTGTTAGACCTCATTGACTTCATCAGTTGGATTGGCGAATGGCTACTTTCCTGGCGCTTTTTCCTGGCGCTTGCCGTTACGGCGGGAATCATTTTTCTAATCATCGCCATAATTCCCGACCAAACAACTCGCTGGGCTGTGTGCACGCCCATTGCCATCGCAGGCGTGATCTTTGGTTTGCGCTGGCAGAATAAATCTGAAGCCATTTAGTTTGGTGATCTGAAAACAACGGCGCGCTAACAGATTTAGCGATACGCCGCCAACAACGTTGCCAAGCCATCGCGAAGCCCCACCCCGGCTCTTGCACCAAATGCTTGCCGAAGGCGGGCAATGTTGGCGTAGGAATGTTGGATGTCGCCAACACGCGCGGATGTGTAGTGCACAGCGGGGGCAATGCCGATGATTTCTGCCATCGTTGCAATAATTTCATTGACTGAAACAGAACGTCCGCTGGCGACATTCAGCACGCCTGTTAGCTCGCTAAAAAGCGCCTGGCAATTCAACGCGACAACATCAGAAACATGAATAAAATCACGGCTTTGCGTGCCATCACCAAAAACCACTAGCGGCTGACCCTGCCGAATTCGGTGCGCAAACTGGGTCAATACACCCGCATATTCCGAGGCAGCTTGGCGCGCGCCATAAACATTGAAATAGCGCAAACCTAAAACACTTAAGCCATGCAAGTTTGCATACAGTTTGGCGTAGTTGTCATTGATGAGTTTTTCCATGCCATAGGGGGACGCGGGCGCTGTGGCCGCACTTTCGGCTATGGCATCCAGGGAATTCGCGTAAACAGCGGCAGATGATGCATAAACAAGGCGTTTGATTTGTTTATGCCGCACCGCTTCCAACACCGCCAAAAAACCAATCACATTGACGTCGGCCGAATGTAGCGGTGCCACGATAGACGCAGCGACAGACACTTGCGCCGCTAGGTGTAATACAAGTTCAACGCCGTCGGTGGCAGCGGCAAGCGCCACCGGATCACGCACGTCCCCTTCAATGAAACGCAAGTTTTCGTGGCTCGGCAAACAATTAAATTGCGAATTACTTAAATTATCCAGTACGGCGACCGAATGCCCGGCACTCAGCAAACACGCCACGGTCGGCGCCCCGATAAAGCCAGCGCCGCCGGTGACGAGTATGCGTGTCGGCGTGTTGGCTTGATCCAAGACGTTCACACCGACAACTTAATAAATTTACTCAAGAATTTCAAACTTGTTTCGTGCGCGCGTCGCTTCTGCAGCGGTAGGCGTGTAGGTCCTCCACTCGTCACTGGCCTTACGCTTGTAGCGCACCACTTGCTTTTCAACGTCAAACTCGTAAAAGGGATACACGCTGCGCAGGTTGAAAAACGTCGCGGGTGCGAAAAATAGGATATCCAGCGCTAAACGCGCGCCGCTAAATCGCAGCGGCAGTACGCCGTAAAATGGCTGCACGTTGGCGCTTTTTGCTTGAAATTCATAGTTGCCAAAGCTAGTGTCAGAAAACTTGTCGTTACGCGGAACGGTTGAGCTGTCACTGGATTTAAGTTGTACGGTGATGTCCCGCTGCGCGCCATTGATCGCAGTTTTCGAGGCACAGGCGGCAAGAGCAAGGCAAAGCAATGCAAGCATGCTAGCGTGAAAGTAATTTTTCATAGGGGTCAGGACTCGTTGGAAGGGTTTGCGGAAATGCTAGGAATTCGCCGCGTCCCGATGCTACATCGTGACGCGAATTCAAACCCAACTTTTGCTACAACTTAACTTTGACAGCTTAAGCCATCAACTCAAACCGCCCGCGCCCGCTCGCCGCAGTAATCAAACCCAAAACGCGTGCGGGTTCTGGGCTGACTTGATCCCAGCGAAAACGCCAAGCCCAGTTGTGTGCCCCGACGGTGCCAGGAATATTCATCCGGTGCGCGCTGCCCAAACCGAGCACATCTTGAAATTGACACACGGCGATGTTCGCCACCGAATTGCAGCAGGCGCGAATCATTGCCCAGTGCGCATCGGCTTCGCTGGCGGCCAAATACGTCCCAGCATAGGCGCGTTCCTTTTCCGGCGCGTGGTGCCACCAGCCACGCACCGTGTCGTTATCGTGCGTGCCAGTGTAGGCAACAAAATTTCGCTGCCAATTGTGCGGCAAGAAATCATCAGCGCCATCCGTGCCAAAGCCGAACTGCAAGATTTTCATGCCCGGAAACCCTAGCGCATCACGTAGCTCAATCACGTCCGGGGTAATCAAACCCAAATCTTCCGCGACGATTGGTAATTTCCCTAGCGACGCACTGATTGCATCAAACAGCGGCTTGCCTGGGCCGGTGATCCAGCGGCCTTCTTCCGCAGTCGGGCAGCTGACCGGGATTTCGTAATACGCAGCGAACCCACGGAAGTGATCAATGCGAAACACATCGGCTTGCTTAAGTGCGCGCTTTAACCGTGCGCTCCACCACTGATAATTTTCCGCCGCCATGCGCTCCCAGCGATACAGTGGATTGCCCCAGCGCTGCCCGGTCGGCGCCATGATGTCGGGCGGGCAACCGGCAACGACGTTGGGCTGAAACTGCACATCCAAGTCATACAAATCTGGGCGCGCCCAACAGTCACTGCTGTGATGCGCGATAAAAATCGGTAAATCCCCCATCAATGCGACGTCGTGCGCGTTCGCATAGCTTTTAAGCGCCAAAAATTGCGTATCGAAACACCACTGCACAAACTGCCAGAAGCGAATTTCCTCGGCGTATTCTAAGCGCGCCTTTTGCCGCGCTGACTCGTCGCGGTCGCGCAGTGCCGCAGGCCAATGCCACCAAGCTTTCCCTGCGTGCGCGACTTCAATGGCCATGAACACGCTGTAATCGTCCAACCAAAGGTGTTGCGCGTGGATATAGTCATTAAACGCAGCGCGTTCAGACGTGCTGGCACGTTGCGCGAAACCCGCTGCAGCGCGCCGCAATTGCGCCAAGCGCCATGGCACTACGACGTCGAACTCAACCGCGTTTGCGTTAAATCCCGCCTCCGGCAATTCAGTAAGTGCCAGCCAGCCGGCATTGACGAGCGGCTCCAGAGCCACCATCAGCGGACTACCGGCAAAGGCGCTAACGCTTTGATACGGTGAATTGCCCGGCCCAATCGGGTTGGTTGGCAGCAATTGCCAAAGCCTCTGTCCGGCGCTATGCAGCCAATCGACAAATTGATAAGCGCCGGGGCCAAAATCGCCGATGCCGTACCGGCCAGGAAGCGAAGTGATGTGCAAAAGCACACCGGCACAGCGTTGCTGCAGGTCAATCATGGGCATTCCTTAGCATGCAGTGAAGCGAGGTTTGGTGCGCCATCAAGCCGCGCGAGCACCAGCAATGCCCGAGCTGGGGCGAATAGTGCATCGCTATGAACCGTAGCATCTGGATCACCCGCAGAAAACGTGGCAAAAGTAGCGCTGCTGTCAAAAAGCAGCCGCCAAGTTGCAGGGCCTAGCGCAAAACGATTCGCTTTTGGTTCTGGGTTAAACAACACTCGAATGCTCGGCTGCGCTGCATCGGCCTCAAACAGCTCAGCCACGAGCGCAGATTCCGTGCTGTCATGCCAATCGTGCGCCGCCATTTCGCGGCCATCAGGGGCATGCCATAGGACGCGCGCGTGCTTAGTATCGTGCGGATTGGATGCAAACCAATGTGGATAGTGCAACAGCGGCGTCGCAGCGCGCAGCGCCAATAGATCACGTACTAGCTGCAGGGTTTGCAGGTCAGCATTGTGCCAAGCTAGCCAGCCGGTCGGGTTGTCCTGGCAATAAGCATTGTTATTGCCGCCTTGGCTGTTAGCAATTTCGTCCCCGGCCAACAGCATCGGCGTACCCTGCGCCAAGATCAGTGACGCCAAAAGCGCGTGCCGAACCTGGGTACGCGTGCGCTGAATGCAGAGATCGGCGGTTTCGCCTTCGACGCCAAAATTTGCGCACAGCTCATCACTGCGACCATCCTGGTTTTGCTCGCCATTGGCATGATTGTGTTTATGCGTATAGCTCAGCACATCGGCCAGCGTGAAACCATCGTGGGCAGTGATGAAGTTCACGCTGGCGCTAGGGCGCTTGCCGCCATGTTGAAAGAAATCGCTAGAGCCAAAAAAGCGGCGCGCAAATTCACCACGGCTAAGCGCAGGGCCGGGCACGGCAGCGCCTAACCAATAGCGGCGCATGGCATCGCGAAAGCGATCATTCCATTCGATAAATCGCCCCGGGAAGCGCCCAAGTTGATAGCCCTGCGGGCCGCAGTCCCAGGGCTCGGCAATCAGGCGTACTGCGCTCAATATCGGATCCTGGCGCAATGCGGTAAAGAACGCCGCGTTTGCATTGAAGCCAGCCAGCCCATTCAAGCCAGTCGGATCACGCGCTAGCACCGAGGCCAAATCGAAGCGAAAGCCATCCACACCCATCTCGGTGGCCCAATAGCGCAAGGCGTCCAAAACCAGCTGGGTCACGCGTGGATGCGCGATATTTAGGGTGTTGCCACAGCCGCTGAAATTCACGCAGCGCGCTAGGTCATCGCTAGTGGCACAATAATAGCTAGCGTTATCCAAGCCGCGAAAACTAATGCTCGGGCCGAATTCATCGCCCTCGGCGCTGTGATTAAACACCACGTCCAGCAACACTTCTAAGCCGGCCGCATGCAGTGCGTCAACCATTTGACGAAACTCTAAAATCAGCGCGCCGGGCGCATTGTCTATGATAGTGCTGCCTGCCCTGCCCCAGCGCGGCTCTGGTGCAAAAAAGCCAATGCTGTTGTAGCCCCAGTAATTGCTTAGGCCCTGCCGCGTCAGATGCGCTTCTGAAATGCTGTAGTGCACTGGCAATAATGAAAGCGTGGTCACACCAAGCGCTTTGAAATGCGCAATGGCTGCAGGGTGTGCCAAGCCAGCGTAGGTGCCGCGCAAGGGCGCCGGAATTGCTTCAAAGCATTTTGAGTAGCCTTTGACGTGAACCTCAAAAAGCACCACCTCATGCGCGGCAAATTCCGGCCGTGGCGGACGCGGCAAACTCGGTTCAGAACGCGCAACAACGCGCGCTTTGAATGCGCCCGCTGCATTGTCCCGCGTATCAAACGGGGCATCAAACGCTCGCGCACCTTGTGGCTGCCCGAGCGCATAGCCACAGTGCGCATCCGCCCAGTACCAACGCCCAATAATTTCGCGCGCATAGGGATCCAGAAGTAACTTATTCGGATTAAAGCGATGCCCGCGCTCAGGCGCGTAGGGGCCATGCGCGCGATAGCCATAAACCAAACCTGCATGCACGCCGCTTAAAAAGCCATGAAACACCGCATCTTCCGGCCCGCACAGATCAAAGCGTTTCAGTTCAATCTCGCCAGTAGCATCAAAAATACACAGCTCAATGCGCGTGGCATGCTCGGAAAAGACGGCAAAATTCACTCCAAGATCAAGCACATGCGCACCCAAGGGCATCGAATGCCCGGGATCTAGCTTGGCAGGAAAACTCAGCAACATTGCCTTATGACTCGGGCGTTACGGGTAGCAAAAAAAGTGTCGCGAGTGGCGGCACCGTTAAAGTCAGCGATTGCGCAAAGCCATGCGCTTGAATGGGCTCCGCGCACAAAATCTCGCCGCCATTTCCCAGATCGCTACCGCCATAAAAGGCGGAGTCCGTATTTAACGCTTCACGCCAAAACGGGTACGCCTCGGGCACCGGCAAGCGATAGTTCGTCCTTGGCACCGGGGTAAAATTGCACAGCACAATCGCCGCCCCGCCATGTCCGTCAAAACGAGCGAACGCGTAAATTGAGTTTTCCGCATCAGCCAAAATAAGCCACTGAAAACCCGCTGCCTCGCAGTCCAGCTCATGCAGCGCTGATGTTTGAGAGTACAGACGATTCAAATCCGTAATCAAACGCTGCACACCCAAATGCGCGGTGTTTTCCAGCAAATGCCATGGCAGACTTTGGCTGTGATCCCACTCATTTATTTGCGCGAATTCCTGGCCCATAAACAGCAGCTTTTTGCCAGGATGGCCCCACATAAAACCGTAATATGCGCGCAAATTGGCAAAGCGCTGCCACGCATCCCCCGGCATTTTGCCCAACATTGAGCCCTTGCCATGTACGACTTCGTCGTGTGAAATCGGCAGCACGTAATTTTCGCTAAAGGCATACACCAAGCCAAAACTGATGCGGTCGTGATGCCACCGTCGGTGCAAAGGATCCTCGGCGATATAGCGCAGCGTGTCGTTCATCCACCCCATATTCCACTTGTAGTGAAAGCCCAAGCCGCCCGCAAAAGTGGGTGCGGATACTTGCGGAAACGAGGTGGATTCTTCCGCCAAGGTGATCGTTCCCGGCGCATGTGCACCCAATTGCTCATTCAACGTGCGAAACAGCGCAATCGCCTCTAAATTTTCGCGCCCGCCTTGGTGATTTGGGATCCATTCGTCGGCATTTCTGGAATAGTCCCGATAAAGCATCGAGGCGACCGCATCCACGCGCAGGCCATCAACGCCAAAACGCTCCAACCAATACAGCGCGCTCGCACATAATAAACTTTTAACTTCGGTACGCCCAAAGTTGTAGATCAGCGTATTCCAATCGCGATGAAAACCCTCGCGCGGATCGCTGTATTCATACAGCGCGGTGCCGTCAAAATTGATCAAGCCATGCGCATCGCTGGGAAAATGCGCCGGCACCCAGTCCAGCAAAACGCCCAAACCGGCGTCATGACACGCGCTGACGAAGCGCGCAAACGAATCCATCGGGCCAAAGCGTGCGCTCGGGGCGAATAGCCCGAGCGTTTGATAGCCCCAGGAACCATCGAAGGGAAATTCGGTGATCGGCATCAGCTCAATATGGCTAAAGCCAAGCGCAGCCGCGTAGCTAGGCAAGCTCGTCGCCAATTCGTCCCAACTTGGAAATTCGGCCTGATCCGCTTTGCGCCACGAGGCGACATGCACCTCATAAATCGCCATCGGCGCAGTGCGAGCGTTTGCCTGCGCACGACTGGGCGGCAGCGGCACAATTTCAGGCATCGCTGCCACCCGCGATGCGGTGCCCGGACGCAGCTCGGCGGCGCGCGCGTACGGGTCGGCTTTCAGCGGCAATAGCTCGCCCTGCGCGCCCAAAATCTCAAATTTGTAGAGATCACCGAGTGCGACATGCGGTATAAAAATCTCCCAGACGCCTGCGTCATGACGCAAGCGCATTGGATGGCGTCGGCCATCCCAGGCGTTGAATGCGCCAATCACGCTGACCCGGCGCGCATTCGGCGCCCACACCGCAAAACGCACGCCGTCCACGTCGTGCAAGCGCCGCAGATGTGCGCCCAGCAGCAAATACGGCCGCAGCATTTGACCAGCACGGAATGCCAGCAAATCTTGTTGCGCGATATCGCTATCAAAAGCGTAGGCATCCGCCAATTCGATCGGCTCGGCGGCGCCAAACTGCACCTGCAAGCGATAATCTAGGCGCGCGGCTATCGGCAATTTCGCTTCAAAAAACCCATCCGAATGGCGCGTGTTTAAAGGCGCTAAAACTAGGCTGGTCGTTGCCGCAACGGCCACAACCTGCACGGCACCGGGCAACATCGCGCGCAGCCACCAATCGCCCGCTGCATCCTTATGCAGTCCTAAAACCGCAAATGGGTCCGCATGCCGCGCGGCGGCTAGCGCTGCAATATCGGCATCAGCCAACATCAAAGCTACTCAGCACCGCACGCACGGCATCGGGTTGCCAGACGCGCTCCACGTATTCCGCGACCGTGCGATCCACGGAAAAACTGCCTATGCCCGCCACGTTATGCAGCGCGCACTCAGCCCAAGCCGCCGGGTTTTGATACCGCGCATCGACCGCCGATTGCGCGCGCAGATAATCCGCGAAATCCGCCAGCAGAAAATATTGATCGCGATGCTGCAGATCGTGCGTCAATGCCTGATAGCGGCTGGGCTCGTCGCGGGAAAACACGCCGCTTGCAATTGCGTTCAACACCTCTGCAAGCACCGGATTACTCACCAAAAGCACGGCCGGGTCATAGCCATCCTGCTTTAGCTGGGTAACTGCATCGCTGTGCAAACCAAACTCGAACACGTAATCGCTGCCGATCGCCTGCGCCATTTCAATAGTGGCACCATCAAAAGTACCGATTGTGCACGCACCATTGAGCGCCAATTTCATATTGCCGGTACCGGAAGCCTCGGTACCCGCGGTTGATATTTGTTGCGACAAATCCGCTGCTGGAATAATCAATTCCGCCAAACTAACGCCGTAATTCGGCATAAAAACCAGCTTCAAACGATCGCCAACGCGCGTATCGTTATTTACTACCTCGGCAATATCGTGTGCTAAACGAATGATCAGCTTTGCTGTGTGATACGCCGACGCAGCCTTACCCGCGATAATGACGGTACGTGGCACAAAGTTGCTTCTATCCGCAGCCGGTGCCGCCACAATCGCCTGATAGCGCGCCACCACGTGCAGCAAATTGAGCAATTGCCGTTTGTACTCGTGAATGCGCTTGATCTGCACGTCAAACAGGCTGCTCGGGTTGATAGCTAGCCCTAATTCCCGCTTGATTCGCGCCGCCAAGCGCTGCTTGTTGGCGTGTTTAAGCGCCAAAAAATCCGCACATAACGTTGGCTCATTCGCGTGTTGGGCTAATCGCGCGAGCTGGTTAGTGTCCTTGCGCCATTCCTTGCCAATCGTGCGATCCAGCAATCCTGCTAGGCCAGGATTGCACTGCGCCAACCAACGCCGTGGCGTTATGCCGTTGGTGACATTGTGAAAGCGCTGCGGTAACAATTTGGCAAAATCCGCAAAAACAGTTTGCGTCATCAACCTCGAATGCAGTGCTGCTACACCATTGACTTTGTGCGAGGCGATGATCGCCAGACTGGCCATGCGCACGCGGCGCTCCTGCCCGCGCGCGATATTCCCTTCATCAATCAACGAAACCCGCGCCACAAGCCCAGCATCGTTCGGAACGCGCGCGCGTACCGCCGCTAAAAAGTGCGCATTGATTTGATAGATCAGCTCCAAATGGCGCGGCAAAATCCGTTCAAACTGCGCCACCGGCCAAGTTTCCAAGGCTTCTGGCATCAAGGTGTGGTTGGTGTAGGACACCGCTTGTTGCGTGATTTGCCAGGCGCTATCAAAACTCAAACCGTGCTCGTCAATCAGCAAACGCATGAGCTCAACTGGCGCTAACGCTGGGTGCGTGTCATTTAAATGGATCGCATTGCGCAGGCCCAGCTGCGCAATCGTGCCACCTTGGCGCAAATGCCGAGCGATAATATCTTGCACGCTGGCACTCACCAGCAGCATTTCTTGGCGTAAACGCAGCTCACGCCCGGCCTGCGTGCTGTCGTCTGGGTAAAGCACCCAGTTGAGCGCGTCAACCTGCAAACGCTGTGCCCCGGCTGCGGCAATATCGCCGCGACAAAAGGCTTTGAAATCGATCGTTTCACTGGCACTGGCGCGCCACTGGCGCAGCGTTACGACACGCTCGCTGTGGTGTGCTGGTACGATGAAATCAAACGCAGTTGCCAGCACGAATTCCGCCGGCTGCCAAACGCGATCCGATCCAATGCCGGTTAGCTCGCCACCAAATCCAACACTGTAGCGCAGCTCTGGCCGTTCCACTTCCCAGGCATTGCCTTGGCGCATCCAATCGTCCGGCACTTCCACTTGCTGACACGCTTCGATGCGTTGCGCGAACATGCCGAATTGATAGCGCAAGCCGTAGCCAAAAGCTGGCAAGCCTAACTCGGCAAAAGCATCCAAAAAGCACGCCGCCAGACGTCCTAAGCCACCGTTCCCGAGCGCGGCATCCAGCTCGCCTTCGAGCACTTCAGAAAGATCCAAACCTAACTCTGCCAACAAACTAGCCAATTCCTGCGTCGTGCCCAACGCGGCAATGGCATTGCCAAGCGCACGCCCGAGCAAAAATTCCATCGACAAATAATGCACGCGACGCATTTTTCCGGAGGCCACCGTTTCGATGTCCTCTAGTTGAGTTTTGCCCCAGCGCTGCAGCAATAAATCCCGGCAAAGTGCTGCCAGTGCCCGAAAAGCGGCGTCACAACGCGCGGCAACAATCGCGCTGGCAGCGCCTGCGTTCACGCTGACGCTCGCTTTCGGCTGGCGCGCCATGTGCGCACTAAAAACCTCACGCAGCGAAGCATTTGGCGATAAGTCGGCTGCTGTAAAAACGGTCATGCGAGGCCTTGAATTTTTGGTATGCCAGAATTCGATCTAGGCAAAAGCGGGCAGCTCATGCAATGGCGCAAGCTTAGTCGCGCGCACCCGAATCGAGGCAAATCTTGCATACGTATTCATCAGCAGCTTGATCGCAGTGAGCTGAGTGCAGGCCCATTTTTAGTTTGTGCTGATACTCGCTGCGCCGCAACGACTTAGCGCCGTTTGCTCGCCGCTGATGTTTGCTGCAATGGGTTTAGCGCTAACTCGCCGCCAACAGCAGACGCCCTATTTCCGCCATCGCGGGCCGGCCGATACTTTCATATTCATATAGCCCGTCATTCAGCACGCCATCGCGATTCAGATACATTTTGCAGCTAACAAAACACTCGTTTTTGCCTTGTTTAAGATGCGCCATATCGCTTAAGTAGCCATAGGCCCAGCCGACTTTGTTTTCCACTTGTAAATCGCTAGGCCACTGACCGTCACCAACACCCAACAAGCGAAAGAAGGTGCGATCAAGCTTAGCCTCGGCGGCGCTTGAAACCTTGCTTTCAGCCGGATTCATTCGCATGCCAGCCAGCAAAAACTGAGCAGCGCGCTCGCTAATTTGAAAACGCTGATGTGCAGCGCAAAGCTCCGGGCGCATCAGCGCCAACATCATTTCGTGCAGAGCGCGTAGCGGTGCCGAGTTTGAGTTCGTGAAGTCTTTTGCGCCTTCAATGCGGCGACCCGCCTGCATCCAGGCGCGGCCAATTTTAATCGGGGTGGGCGCGGAAACTAGCGCAAAAGGCGCGCGCGCGGGTGTAGTCGATACCAATTTTCCGCTGGCCGAAAATAGCTGTACTGGCCCGGTAATTTTTGAATTTTCCGGGCCACAGGCACCAAAGCGCGCCTGAATTCGCACCTCAGGATGCCCCATTTGGCGCATCCGCTCAGCGATATGGTGCGGCCCCAGCGCATCAAAAAGTGCGCAGTAGGCAGAATCATCACTGAGCACCAAGGCACGTTCAATCAAACGAGTTACCGCCTGTGGCTGGCGCAACTCAGCCGCACGTTCTGCACAGTCTGGCATGCCCGGGAATGCCAGTTTTGCGCTCGTCCAATCAACTTTAGCGGCTTCCAATTGCTCCAAAAGCAACGCCGCGAGCGGCAGTTTGACTAGGCTTGCGGGTGCGAACCAAGGCGAAGGAATAGGCGTTGCAAATTCATAAGTCCGGAGCCGATCACGCACTAATCGAGTAAAGAGTATTTGCAAGCCGTACTCGTTGGCTTTTTCGAGAAAGCTTCGTAGCCTTGGCGAGCCAAGATTACTTAAAATCGACCAAACCTCCATATAGTCCAGTTGATGGGTGTAGCACCCACCATCTGGGTTTATATTTATCGCGTGCGCCGCTGCACCCGCCCCCAACAAACCCAGCAGCGCCCGCCTTTTCATCTATTTTGCAGCCGCAGGTTTGCGCGTCATTAGCAGCAAAGAGCTATTGGCTTTACTCGAACGGTAGCCAATTGCGAACGCCAGCGTCGTGGAACCCAATTGCTTGTAAGCGGCGGTCAAGTTCGGCTGATTAAAGTTCGCAAACAAGGGAATCGGCTGAAAATACGCGCCATAGAACTTCGGCTGCCACAGGTTCAAGTCGAAATTTTTGTAAGGAATGCCGGAGTCGTCTTCCAGCACGATTGGTGAAACTTCCAAAATTAGGCTGCGAATTTTCGAAAAATAGCTTTTGTGCATTAAAAATGACGCGCTTTTGATAAACGTGGCACCAGGTTTAAGCGCGCGCACCAAGGCTTCATACTGCGGAGTTTTAACGATACCGCCGTCACCGATATCGCTACTCAAATAAGTCACCGAGGTCGTTGCAGTTGAATCGGCTTTCTTCAGTGCCAAAGTGACGCCCGGAATATCGCCCGCAGGCACTTTCAGCAAATTCGCGGCATCCGTTAGGCACTTCGAACCGTCTGTATGCAGCACAAAAAAACTAACATTCGTCACGTCATAGCCACTTTTCGCGGCAAAGGTCATTAACACCGGCACCACACCTTGGAAGCGGCTGCGCTTGAAATCCACCTTCATATCAATGGTTTTAAAGAAGCTAAAGCTCAAAATGGCGTGCAAAGATTTGCGTAATTCCGCAAAGCTGGCATTCAATTCTTCCGGCTTAAATTGATCGATGAGCGGCACCGCGCCGACCGGCTCTAACCCGGTCAACACATAGCTGGATGCATTCGGGAACAGCGCGTTTGCGTAGAGAAAATCCGGCCCGCTGAAGGGGTAAAAAAGTGGCGCAGTGCCAACTTGCGGCACCACTTCGGTATTACCAAAGGCTTTCACTAAATTGAGTTGCCGGGTATCGAGCTTCTGCCAAGCCGCAGCAAAATTTTGCTTGTGCGCGCTAATTGCCGGTGACGCGGAAATCGCCGCAAATGCGCCCGTGGCTTTCGTCTCGAACCCTGCCATCAGGCGCGCGGCATCAGTCAAATAATCACTTGGCAAAACGCTCGTTGGCGCAACACAGACAGGTGTCACGACTGGCGCCGCGATAGCTGCAACTGCGGGTATCGGTGCTTTAGCGGCCGCCGGAGTGCCAACTGGTGCGGCAGTTGGGGCTTGCGCATGCAGCAAGGGACTTAATGCGAAAGCTAAACTAGCTAATTTCAATTTCATTTACAGATTCTCAAAGTCAAAAATTACAGTTTGATCGCCGGTTTTTTAGCAATCACAAAATACAGCGCTAGCCCGACTGAAATCGTCAGCGCGCTGGCAATCAGCGCCTTATGGTTTTGCGCACCTAAGTAATAAATCATCCACGCGTTGACCAACAAAAACACACACGGCGTGATTGGATAGCCTGGGCAGCGAAATGGCCGTGCAAGATTGGGCTCGCGTAGGCGCAATACAATCAATCCAGCCACAGTAAGTGAGGCAAATAGACTCAAAGTAATGCCGATGTAATTCAATACCGTCTCGAAACTCGCACTCAAGACCAGCAGCACAATCACCAACCATTGCACGCCTAGCGCCAAAGCGGGCGGCTTGGTCGGCGCGGGCTCCAGCGCTTTCAGCGCGGAATAGTCTTGCGCCATCGTCGACAACACGCGCGGCCCGGTCAGCACCATCGCGCTAATCGTCGACACCAAACACAGCGCGATTAACAGACCAACGATACGCGCACCGCCGTCACCAAAAATATGCTGCCCCGCCAAAAAACCTACTGCCAGTTCCTTGCTGACCATACTGGCGTCGTTTTCCGCAAAAGGATTAACACCTAACATTTCGGTAATCGGCACCACCCGCAAAAACGCATAGTTCACTAGCAAATAGATTATGCCCACGCTAAAAGTCGAAATCGCTAATGCCTTCGGCAAAGTGCGCTGCGGGTCTTTGGTTTCCCCGGCAATGTAGACCGCCGCATTCCAACCAGAATACGCGTAAGACACATACACCATCGACACCGCAAACGCGCTGCTCATAATCAATGACGCATCACCGGCTGCCGGTGCAAAACTGACGCCCGGAACTGCGGGCGTGAATAATGCGGCAATCGCAAGCGCCAACATCAACGCAATTTTTAAAATAGTTGCCGCCACTTGAAAACGCGCGCCCGCGCCGATACGCCACGCGTGAATAAGCGTAATCAGCGTCACAATCACGCACGCGACCCAGCTTCGGTGGCCATCAACGGCGGGCAACACTTTGCCTAAATATGCCGCAAACGCCATCGCAGCAGCGGCAATCGGTGCAGCAAATCCGGCCACCAACGAGACCCAACCGGCGGTAAAGCCCAAACTCGGGTGAAAAATACGCCCAAGTAGATGATATTCGCCGCCCGAGCGCGGCAGCGCAGCGCCGAGTTCGGCGTAACTCAACGCACCCAGCAAGGCGACAACCGCGCCCACCAACCACAGCAGCAAAATCGCAAACGGTGAGTTCAACGAATGCACTTGAAAACTGAGCGTGGAAAACACGCCGACGCCAATCATGGACGCTACTACCACTGCGCTCGCAGTCGGCCAGCCGAGCATGCACTCGGCGGAATTATTCTCGTTACTCATCAGCCCTGCACCACCACACGCAATTCTTTCGGTAATGCAAACACCATATTTTCTACCGCGCCGTCTAGTTGCCGCGGCGGATTGCCACCGGCTGCTTGGATTGCCTTGAGCACCTCTTGCACCAAGCTTTCCGGCGCACTGGCACCGGCGGTCACACCAATTGCGTTTTTACCCTTTAACCACGCGGGATCAATATCTTGTGCGCCATCGATTAAATACGATTCGACCCCGACCTTCTCCGCCAATTCACGCAAACGGTTGCTGTTGGAACTATTGGGCGAGCCGACCACCAACACCAAATCACAGGCCTGCGCCAGCGCGCGCACGGCATCCTGGCGATTCTGCGTGGCATAGCAAATATCATCGTGCTTTGGCCCGTGCAATGCCGGAAATCGCTGGCGCAACGCATCAATAATGTCGCGTGTTTCATCCACACTCAGCGTGGTTTGCGTTGTATAGGCTAGCGCTTCTGGCTGCGATGGCATGATCGCATTCGCCTCAGCTACCGAGTCAATCAGATAAATTCGCCCTTTTGCGTTGACGCAATCCCATTGGCCCAAGGTGCCTTCCACTTCCGGGTGGCCATGATGCCCAATAAGCACGACATCTTTACCTGCTTTGCACAGGCGCGCCACTTCCATATGGACTTTGGTCACCAGCGGGCACGTTGCGTCAAAAATGCGCAAGCCGCGCCGCGCCGCTTCCCCACGTACCGCTTGGGATACGCCATGTGCAGAAAAAATGACGGTTTGATCTGCAGGGACTTCCTCAAGCTCATCGACAAACACTGCGCCGCGTGTACGAAGCTTTTCCACCACAAATCGGTTGTGCACGACTTCGTGGCGTACATAAATCGGCGCACCAAATAGATCTAGCGCACGTTCTACAATGTCAATTGCACGATCTACACCCGCACAAAACCCCCGTGGGTTGGCTAGAACGATGTCCATAGTGAAAACTCAAACGCAGTTGATTAAACATTAAGGGTAACAAGTCTCGCCGAAAGGCGACACGGAAAAACCAGTTCAGTGCGCTTGGGGCGCAAAAGCGTTCTGGCGAATGTCAGGCATTCATGCACTACTTCACGCAAATTTAGTACATCACTTATAATAAGGCCTCAGCCACAACAAAGATTGGGTTGTCAGCAAACTCACGAAATTGCGCGCTAATTTTCTGCATGATTGGGCCCTCAAAATCAACAAAAAGGCCCTCGGTACTGTTGACCTCGATCACTTCAATATATTGATATGGTGCCGTAGCGCCCGAACCCATCAAACCATTGCTGCGCAATATTTTGCAGCTATCGACGCTTTTAAGGCTGTTGACGCTTGGCAGATCACTCACACGCGCCCAAGCTTCGTAATCCGCGCGGCTCTTGCCAACTTTTAGATTGAATAAAACGATCAAATGCGACATAAAACGACTCAACGGTGAATAGAAACGTGGCGAATGATAGGGCATTGGCGCGGCCCGGATTGCAGCAATTTTTGCTGCAATCTTCGTAACAAAATGACACGAAAACGACAAAACATCAAAATACACCTGTTTTGCTGCAGCTGCACATCACCGGCCTATGACACAAACTAGACACACAATTCAGCCCTTTCAGGCTATATTCGCGCGCTTGGATTTCTCTGGCTGCGTGCAATTGCTCCGCCCCAGGTTTGCTCCGCCCCAGGTTTGTTCCGCCCCAGTTTTGCTCAGCCCTTGTTCCACTCAATCAACCAACCGTCTTTAAGCAGGTACTTGCGTATGCTTGAACAGTATTTCCCAATTGCAGTGTTTTTGATCGTGGGTTTTGGCCTTGGCGTCGTCTTAATGACGGCGGGATCCCTGCTCGGGCCTTCACGCCCGGGCTTTGAGAAAAACTCGCCCTATGAATGTGGCTTCGAAGCTTTTGATGATGCGCGCATGCGTTTTGATGTGCGTTATTACCTGCTGGCAATCTTATTTATCGTGTTTGACTTAGAAGTCGCGTTTTTAGTGCCGTGGGCGGTCGTGCTCGACGAACTTGGCACGCGTGGATTGGCAGTAATGGCCACATTTTTAACGATATTGGTCTTAGGCTTTGCCTATGTTTGGAAGAAAGGAGCCCTCGAATGGGAATAATGCATAACCCAGCGCCGATTGGCAGCCTGGACGATATTTTGCGCCCAGAAGGGGATAACCCGCTGTTGGAACACGGCTTTGTAACGACCTCGGTCGACTCGGTCATCAATTGGGCCCGCACCGGTTCAATGTGGCCCGTCACTTTTGGCTTGGCGTGTTGCGCGGTGGAAATGATGCACGCAGGTGCCTCACGCTTGGATTTGGATCGTTTTGGCGTGGTGTTTAGACCCAGCCCAAGGCAATCAGATTTAATGATCGTCGCGGGCACACTGGTAAACAAAATGGCGCCTGCTTTACGCCGTGTTTACGATCAAATGCCAGAACCAAAATGGGTCATCTCGATGGGCTCATGCGCGAATGGCGGTGGCTATTATCACTACAGCTATTCGGTGGTGCGTGGTTGTGATCGCATTGTGCCCGTGGATATCTATATTCCAGGCTGCCCGCCCACCGCCGAGGCGCTGATCTACGGTATTTTGCAGCTGCAGAAAAAAATTCGTCGCAGCGAATCGATTGCCAACAAGATTATTCGCTAAGCCTATGAATTTAATCGAAATTATCCAGGAAAAGCTGGGCGCTTTGGCGCAATCGCTAAGCGTCAGCAAAGGCGAAGTAACGCTGGAAGTTCAACTGCAAGATTACTTGACTGCAGCACAGCTTTTGCGCGACGACACGGCGCTGAAATTTGAAGTTTTAGTTGATTTGTGTGGCGTCGATTACTTGGGTTACGGTCAGGGCGAATGGGCGACCGACTCCGTGTCCAGTGCAGGCTTCAGTCGCGGCGTTCAAGGCAGCGGCGATCAAGTCTTGAACAGCTCTTTTTTAGATGTGCCCGGCGCCGGTGCGCCTGGGCGTTTTCGTTGGGAAGACCGCCCCGAAGCCAAAGACGTACCGCGTCGATTCGCGGTGGTTGTGCACTTGCTGTCGCTCGCACTGAATCAGCGTCTACGGCTCAAGGTATTTTGCGAAGATAATGAACTACCCGTGGTGCCCAGCCTGACCGAACTATGGCGCGGCGTGAATTGGTTTGAGCGCGAAGCCTTTGATTTATTTGGCATTGTTTTTGATGGCCACCCAGATTTGCGGCGGATTTTGACGGATTACGGCTTTGTCGGGCATCCATTCCGCAAGGATTTCCCGCTCATTGGCAACGTTGAAGTGCGCTATGACGCCGTCAAAAAACGTGTCGTCTACGAACCTGTTTCCATTGAGCCACGAATTGGTGTGCCCCGCGTCGTGCGTGAAGATTCGCGCTATGGCCAAGCACAAGCCGAAGCTGCATTGAATAATTCGGTAAAGGTCTAAAGTTATGGCAGAAATTCGCAACTACACCATGAACTTTGGCCCACAGCACCCGGCTGCACACGGTGTTTTACGGCTGGTGTTAGAGATGGACGGTGAAGTCGTTACACGCGCAGATCCGCATATTGGCTTATTGCATCGAGCTACAGAAAAACTAGCCGAATCAAAGCCATATAACCAATCTATCGGTTATATGGACCGCCTCGACTATGTTTCGATGATGTGCAACGAGCACGCCTATGTGCGGGCAATCGAGCAGCTGCTCGGCGTTAGCGCACCTATTCGCGCGCAGTACATTCGCACTTTGTTTGATGAAATGACGCGGATTTTGAATCATTTGATGTGGCTGGGCTCCAATGCATTGGATTTGGGCGCGATGACGGTGTTTTTGTATGCTTTCCGTGAGCGCGAAGAGCTCATGGACTGCTACGAGGCGGTTTCCGGCGCGCGTCTGCATGCAACTTACTACCGGCCAGGCGGCGTGTATCGGGATTTGCCTGAGCACATGCCGAAATATAAAGAATCCCCGTGGACCAAAGGCGCGAACCTAAAAACGCGTAACGCCTGGCGTGAAGGCTCGATGTTGGATTTTTTAGATCAGTTTTGTGTCGATTTCTATACGCGTGTTGACGAATACGAAACGCTATTGACCGACAACCGCATTTGGAAGCAGCGCACTGTAGGCATTGGTGTGGTCAGCCCCGAACAAGCAATGGCACTTGGTTTTTCCGGTGTCATGTTGCGTGGCTCGGGTATTGCTTGGGATTTGCGCAAAAAGCAGCCCTATGCGGCATACGATCAAGTTCAGTTTGATTTACCGTTGGGTACAAATGGCGATTGCTACGACCGATACTTGGTACGCGTTGAGGAAATGCGGCAGTCCTGCAAAATTATGCAGCAATGCGTGAAATGGCTGCGTGCTAATCCAGGGCCGGTGATGCTGCAGAACTACAAAGTCGCGCCGCCGTCCCGGGTGGAGATGAAAGACGATATGGAAGCGCTGATTCACCACTTCAAACTGTTTAGCGAAGGCTATTCGGTGCCTGCAGGGGAAATCTACAGCGCTGTCGAAGCACCCAAGGGTGAATTTGGTGTTTATTTAATCAGTGATGGTGCAAATAAGCCATTCCGGCTCAAGGTGCGCGCCCCCGGGTTTGCGCATTTGTCGGCAATGGATGAATTAACCCGTGGCCATATGTTGCCGGACGTCGTGGCGTTGATTGGCACACTCGATATTGTTTTTGGCGAAGTTGATCGATAAATGAAAGCTGCAAACTCCCATATAAATCCTGAATCCGTCGATCCGATGTTGGTATTAAATGACCACACGCGTCATGAAATTGAGCATTGGCTTACAAAATTCCCGGCTGATAAACGTCGCTCGGCGATGATCGCGGGCTTACGCGCGGCACAAGAGCAAAATCATGGCCACTTAACGGATGAGCTTATTACCGCCGTCGCTAATTATTTGAAGACCCCGCCGACCTGGGCTTATGAGGTTGCCAGTTTTTATTCGCAATTTCATATCGGCGCATGCGGCAGGAATAAAGTGTCGGTCTGCACCAATATTTCCTGTTGGTTAAATGGCGCTAGCGATATTCTGGCGCATGTCGAAAATAAATATGGTATTAAATTGGGCGGTAGCAGTATCGATGGCAAAATTCATTTAGTTGAAGAAGAAGAATGCCTTGCGGCGTGCGTACGTGCGCCGATGATGACGGTCAACGGCCATTATCACGAAAATCTGACCACGCAAAAAGTTGATGCGATTTTGGATGCTTTGAGCTGATTTATGCCACAAGCACATATTTTACCAGCGCGAATGAAATGGGACGTTGAGACTTTTTCTAGTCTTTCAACAAATGAAGCCTTTTTCGAGAAGCGTCTGGAATTACTTGATGGGGATATTTTAGAAATGGCACCGATAGGCGCAAAGCATATGGATTTGGTCGCGCGACTCACCTATTTAATGGGGAGGGCTGCATCAGATCAACATACGGTTAGCGTGCAAAACGGGCTACGACTCAATGCAAAAACTGAGCTTTACCCTGACATCGCGATTTTGCGCCAATCGCCAGACGCACCGATTCGGGAGCTGCCCACGCCTGCAGAAGTACTACTTATTATTGAAGTATCCGATAGCACGTTGAAATATGATCGCAAAGTAAAAACGCCCAGATATTTAGAAGCTGGAATACCTGAAGTTTGGATTGTTAACGCGGCTAATTTTTCGGTTGAGATTCAGCGATTGAACGAAGCTGCACAAATAATGAAACATGGAATTATTTTTCTGGCTGCCACTCCGAAAATTCGTTTGGATATTGGCTCACTTTTTCTAAATCACTAGTTCGGTAGTAACTTACTGCCCCAATTATTTATCCTTAACTTATTTACCTCAGATTGGCATGCATGACTGATATCGCAGAAAACTACAATCCACTCGGCCTAATCCCGCAAGCACACAATGTGGTGTTCACGACGCTGCATTTCGAGCAACCATGGACCTATGAAAATGCGCTCAAAGCGGGTAGCTATCAAGCACTACACAAAATTCTGAGCGAAAAATGGACGCGTGAGCAAGTCGTTGAGACGGTCAAAGCATCTAGCTTGCGTGGTCGCGGCGGTGCAGGTTTTCCGACTGGCTTAAAATGGAGTTTTATGTTGCCGCGTGGGCCAGTTTCTGGCCCTAGATATGTGCTTTGCAACTCGGACGAGTCTGAGCCCGGCACTTGTCATGATCGCGATATCTTGCGTTACAACCCGCATGCGGTTATTGAAGGCATGATTATCGGCGGCTACGCCATGGGCTGCACAGCAGGTTATAACTACATGCGCGGCGAATTCGAGCGCGAGCCGTTCGAGCATTTCGAATTGGCCATAAAGGATGCCTATGCCAACAATTGGCTTGGTAAAAATATTCAAGGAACTGATTTTTCTTTTGATCTTTTCGCAGCACTAGGCGCCGGTGCTTATATATGCGGCGAAGAAACCGCGTTGATGGAATCACTCGAAGGTAAAAAAGGGCAGCCAAGATTTAAGCCCCCTTTTCCTGCAACCTTTGGGCTTTATGGCAAGCCGACAACGATTAATAACACCGAAACCTTCGCCTCGGTTCCCGCCATTATTCGTAATGGCAGTGAATGGTTTTTAAATATTGGCAAAACCAATAATGGTGGGCCTAAGTGTTTTTCGGTTTCTGGACACGTGCAAAAACCCGGCAATTATGAAATCCCGCTGGGAACGCCATTTAAAGATATGTTGGCGCTTGCGGGCGGCATGCGCCCTGGCCGCACCTTGAAGGCAGTGATTCCAGGTGGCTCCTCCATGCCGGTGTTACCTGCGTCAATCATGATGGAGATGACCATGGATTTTGACGCGCTGCAAAAAGCGGGCTCTGGCCTGGGTTCGGGCGCTGTTATCGTCATGGACGACACTACCTGTATGGTGCGTACGCTGGAGCGTATTTGTCAGTTTTACCATGCGGAATCGTGCGGCCAATGCACGCCATGCCGTGAAGGTACGGGCTGGATGCACCGAGTGATGCAGCGCATTGTTGCGCACAAGGGCACGATGCAGGATTTAGCATTACTCAAACAAGCGGCAGGGCAAATCGAAGGCCACACCATTTGCGCCTTTGGTGAGGCGTCCGCATGGCCAGTGAATGGCATGATGAAACATTTTTGGCACGAGTTTGAGTACTACATTTTAAATCGCCGCTCTATTGTTGATGGCGTAGCTGCCATCGATGCCGTAGTCAACGACGCAACCGTCGCCGCTGCGGCCTAGGATCAGATCTATGACTACAACAGTATCCGCTCAGGCATCCGTGCAGCCAGCAAGTGCACCGCCAATCAGCACGGCTGCGGCACCGCCCGTTATAGCGCCTGACCATGTGTCAATTGAAATTGACGGCAAGGCGATGCACGTACCTAAAGGCAGCATGATTATTCATGCGGCCGACAAAGCGGGCATCAATATTCCCCGGTTTTGCTATCACGACAAACTCTCCATTGCCGCCAATTGCCGCATGTGTTTGGTGGACGTTGAAAAAGCCCCCAAACCTCAGCCTGCCTGTGCGACGCCGGTTATGGAAGGTATGAAGGTTCACACGCAATCGGCGCGATCACTTTCCGCGCAGCGCAATGTGATGGAATTTCTACTGATCAACCATCCGCTGGATTGCCCAATTTGCGACCAAGGCGGCGAATGTGAGCTGCAAGATGTCGCGATGGGCTATGGCCGTAGCGTCAGCCGCTTCACCGAAGATAAACGCGTCGTCGCAGATGAAGATTTGGGGCCTTTGATCGCCACCGAAATGACCCGCTGCATTCATTGCACCCGCTGCGTGCGTTTTATGGACGAAATCGCGGGCACGACTGAACTTGGCGGTATGGGCCGGGGTGAGACCCTTGAGATCGGCACCTATATTGGCCGAGCAATCAAAACCGAGTTGTCTGGAAATATTATTGACGTCTGCCCGGTTGGCGCTTTGACGAACAAAGTATTCCGGTTCCGCGCACGGCCGTGGGAATTAACGGCACGCGCAAGTATTGGTTATCACGACAGTTTGCATTCTAATTTATATCTGCATACGCGCCGTGGCGAAGCGATGCGCGCGGTGCCGAAAGAGAACGAAGCGATTAACGAAGCTTGGCTTTCGGATCGTGATCGTTTCAGCCACGAAGCACTTGGTGCCAGCGATCGCTGCCTAAGCCCACGCATCAAGAAAAATGGCGCGTGGATTGCCACCGACTGGGCCGGTGCGATTGCATTTGCCAAGGAAGCGTTGCGTGCAGTTGTTAGTAAGTACGGCGTGGACGAGCTAGGTACCTTAATTGGGCCAATGGCAAGTGCCGAAGATTATTTATTGCTTGCGCGATTAACCCGCGCACTTGGCTCAAACAATGTCGATCACCGTTTGCGTCAGCTGGATTTTTCCGATGATGCTGCACGCGCACTTAGTCCAACGCTGGGCGCACCACTTGCAGAGTTGGAAAACTCCCGGACTATTCTGCTATTCGGCTGCAATCCGCGTATGGATGCGCCCATTTTGGGGCACAAAATCCGCAAAGCGTGGCGCAAAGGTGCCCGAGTATTTGCGGTAAATCAGGCAGATTTTGATTTCCATTTTAATGTGGAACAAAAACTAATCGGACACGCGATTACGCATGTAGGCCACGCGCTGGCACTCGCCAAAGCGGCACTGGACGCAAGCCAATTGGCAATGCCGGAAGCCCTTGCCGCGTTAATGGCACAAGCCTTACAAAGTGATACGGCGAAAGTAATCGTGGAAGCCTTGAATAGCGGCCACCCAGCACGTTTAATTTTTGGCGAACACGCCAGTCGCCACCCGCAGGCAGCGGTTTTGCGCGCCTGTGCAAAATACGTGGCACAAGCAACGGGTGCGGTATTCGATGAAATGCCGGATGGCGCGAATTCTGCCGCGGCTTGGCGTATGGGCGCATTGCCACACCGAATTGCTGGTGGTGCAAAAGCGTCGGTAGGTTTAGACGCGCGCCAAATGATTGAGCAACCACGCAAGGGTTATTTACTTTGCGGTGCAGAAATGAATGATTTTGCGCTTGGCAATCAAGCACTTGAATCATTGGCTAAAGCCGAATGCGTAATTGCGTTTGCACATTACAGCTCGCCCGCATTGGACACGTTGGCGCACGTTATTTTCCCGATTGCGCTACCGCCAGAATGCGAAGGCACTTATGTCAACGCGCAAGGCTTGGTGCAAAGCTTGGCACCGGCGCTAAAAACGCCGGGTGATGTACGTGCAACTTGGCGCGTGTTGCGGGTCCTGGGCGCGGAACTCGGTTTGCCCGACTTCGCCTTCAACGATTACGCCGCGCTTAAAGCCCAGGTTGACGCCGCGTTACTGCTGGATCAAGTAGCGCCGATTGCGGTCAAACTCGCTGTATCACCACGCCCCGCCGAGCGCGGTTTGGTGCTGAACGCGCTTGGCAGCATTTACACCGTTGATGCCGTCGTGCGTCGTGCTGCGGCTTTGCAGGGAACGCCTATCGCTGCGACTAACTCAGTCAAGCTGCATCCTGAAGACGCTTTTGGCATTGGCGTTAGCCATGGTGCGACCGTGATTTTGGGAAGCGCTGCGTTAGCGGTAGACATCGATAAATCGGTGCCCAAAGGTGGCTTCATTGTCTCGCTGGGCTTGGATGCAACGCTTGATTTACCACCCACCGGTTCCATCGTGAACATTTTGAAACGCTAGGGGTTGCTTATGGACGCACTTTTGACCAGCCCTATATTCGCACCGCTCGTTTGGATATGGACGAAGCTTTTTCCCGTGCCGCAGATTCTAATTTTGACGATCTGCGTGACGTTATGTGTGGCGTTTTTGACGCTTGCGGAACGTAAAGTCATAGGCTTCATGCAAGATCGGCTTGGGCCAAATCGCATTGGGCCGTATGGCGTTGCGCAGCCTTTTGCCGACGTATTCAAAATGATTTTTAAAGAATTGCACGTACCAGCCGGCGCGGACAAGTTCCTTTTCATTATCGCGCCGTTGCTCTGCCTGGGCCCATCGCTCGCCGCTTGGGCAGTTGTGCCTTTCACCGAAGGTGGCATGGGCGCGGTCTCAAACATCAACGCCGGCTTGCTGTATTTGTTAGCGATGACCTCGCTGTCTGTTTACGGCGTAATTATTGCGGGCTGGGCGTCGAATTCAAAATACGCATTACTTGGCGCGATGCGCTCTGCAGCCCAAATCGTAAGTTATGAATTAGCGATGGGTTTCGCGCTTATTTGCGTGCTGATCGCATCCGCCAGCTTGAATCTAAGCGATATTGTCAATGCCCAGAAAGGTGATGCCGGGCTGTTTGAATGGTTTTGGCTGCCGTTGTTTCCAATGTTTGTTGTCTATTGCATATCCGGTGTTGCAGAAACTAACCGCGCGCCGTTTGACGTAGCCGAGGGCGAAAGCGAAATTGTTGCCGGCTTTCACGTTGAGTATTCGGGCTCCGCGTTCGCGCTATTTTTCCTAGGCGAATACGCCAACATGATTTTGCTGTCATTTTTAGCATCGATCATGTTTTTAGGCGGCTGGCTGAGCCCATTCCCTACAAGCTGGGGCCTAATCGGAACAGCGAGCGTGTTTTGGCTGTTGGCGAAAGCAGTTTCGTTTTTATTTGGTTATCTGTGGATTCGCGCCACCTTCCCACGCTTTAGGTTCGATCAAATCATGCGTTTGGGCTGGAAAATATTGATTCCGATAACTTTGGTGTGGATCGTTGTCACGGCGGTGCTATTCACTTATCACTTTGTTGAGCGAGGCATTTAGTGCAAATCGTGCGTTTCTTAAAAAGTCTTTTGCTGCTGGAATTGCTTTCTGGCCTTTGGTTGACATTGAAGTATTTTTTCAAAGGTGCGAACTACGCCTACACCGTGCGTTATCCAGAGGAAAAATTCCCAAAATCCAATCGTTTTCGTGGCCTGCACGCGCTGCGGCGCTACCCAAACGGCGAAGAGCGCTGCATCGCCTGCAAATTGTGCGAAGCCGTTTGCCCAGCACTTGCCATCACCATCGATTCCGAAGCGCGCAGCGACGGCACACGGCGCACCTCGCGTTACGAGATCGACTTATTTAAATGCATTTTTTGCGGCTTTTGCGAAGAATCCTGCCCGGTGGATTCCATCGTCGAGACCGACGTGCATGAATATCACTTCGAAAATCGCGGCGAAAATATTCTGACGAAATCCAAGCTATTAGCTTTGGGTGATCGCTTAGAAAAAGACATCGCTGCAGCCCGTGCGGCTGACGCCGCGTATCGCTAGGCCCACGGTGTTTCTAGGATATCTATGACGATTACGCTCGCTCTCTTTTACTTATTCGCAACCGTTACCGTAGGCGCTGGCTTAGGCGTTATCGGCGCCCGCAATCCGGTGCACGCTGCGTTATTTTTGGTGCTTACATTTGTTAGTGCATCCGGGTTATTTGTATTACTGCAGGCCGAGTTTCTGGCCATGGCATTGATTGTGGTTTATGTCGGCGCGGTGATGGTGCTGTTCTTGTTCGTGGTGATGATGCTCAATGTCAAAACTGACCCACTCAATGAGGGCTACGCACACTATTTGCCCGTAGGCTTGCTAGTGGCCGGCATCATGGCGTTTGAACTACTGTCTATTTTGGGCTTTAAGTATTTTGGCCTGGATAAATATTCGATGCCCACTCATTTAGCCGGTGATTACAGCAATACCAAGGCGATCGGTAGTTTGCTGTTCACCAAATATGTCTATCCGTTTGAAATTGCCTCAGTGGTATTGCTGGTTGCAGCGATTGCGGCAGTCGCATTGACTTTACGTAAGCGCAGCGGCGTCAAAATACAAAATCCATCAGAACAGGTTTTGGCGACCAAGGCCGGGCGCTTGAAAATCGTCTCCGTGGCGAGTAGCAGCCCGCAAACGGATGCTGTAGAGGTGCAATCATGATTTCCCTATCCCACTACTTAATCGTTGGTGCCCTACTCTTTTGTACCAGCATCGCGGGAATTTTTATCAATCGCAAAAACGTCATTGTGCTGTTGATGTGCATAGAACTGATGCTGCTTGCGGTGAATATCAATTTTGTCGCCTTTTCGCAGTATTTAGGCGTTTTAGATGGGCAAGTATTCGTATTTTTTATTTTGACCGTAGCCGCCGCTGAAAGCGCGATTGGCTTGGCTATTTTGGTGGTGCTGTTTCGCAACCGCCGCACGATTAATGTCGAAGAACTCGACACCATGCGCGGTTGAGGAACAGCATGATTACTCAGAATTTATTACTCAGCATCGCCCTCGCGCCGTTAGTGGGCGCAATTATTGCGGGCTTTTTCGGCAAGCAAATTGGGCGCAAAGGCGCACATAGCGTCACGATTTTGGGCGTTGCGATATCGGCCGTACTGTCAATGTATGTGTTTAAGCTGCTGGCATTTGAAGGCGCCGAAAACTACTACGCCAATGTCTACACTTGGTTTGACATTGGCAATTTAAGCGCCCACGTCGGTTTTATGGTGGATCGGCTAACCGCAACTATGATGGTGGTGGTGACCTTTGTCAGCTTGATGGTGCATGTCTACACCATCGGCTATATGGATGAAGACCCAGACTATCAGCGCTTTTTCAGCTACATCAGCCTCTTTACTTTTTCGATGCTGATGCTGGTTATGGCAAATAACTTGCTGCAGCTATTTTTTGGCTGGGAAGCGGTGGGTTTGGTTTCCTATCTGCTAATTGGTTTTTGGTACAAAAAACCGACTGCAGTATTTGCCAATATGAAAGCGTTCTTGGTCAACCGCGTCGGGGATTTCGGCTTTTTGTTGGGTATCGCGATTGTATTGATGTACACCGGCTCGCTGGACTACCAAGTAATTTTTGCTACCGCCGCAGAAAAAATGGGTGGGCAAACTATGAATTTGTGGGGCGCGGCAGAGTGGTCGGTGCCTACGATTGCTTGCATCTTACTTTTCATTGGTGCGATGGGTAAAAGTGCGCAAGTGCCACTGCACGTTTGGCTGCCAGATTCGATGGAAGGCCCCACGCCGATTTCGGCGTTGATTCACGCGGCAACGATGGTCACTGCCGGCATCTTTATGGTCAGCCGCATGAGCCCGCTGTTTGAGATGTCCGATACCGCACTGAGCTTTATTTTGATCACCGGTGCCACGACGGCGCTATTTATGGGCTTAATCGGCATCGTGCAAAATGACATCAAGCGCGTCGTGGCTTATTCCACGCTCAGTCAATTGGGCTATATGACCGTTGCGCTGGGCGCAAGCGCGTATTCGGCGGCGATGTTTCATCTAATGACGCATGCATTTTTCAAAGCCCTACTGTTTTTAGGGGCAGGCTCGGTCATCATCGCTTTGCACCACGAACAAGATTTGCGGCGTATGGGCGGGCTGCGCAAATATTTGCCGATCACCTTTATTACCGCTTGGATCGGCACTTTGGCGTTGATTGGCTTTCCTGGAACATCCGGATTTTTCAGCAAAGACGCGATTATTGAAGCCGTACACCACACTGAGCGCTTCGGTGCGGGCTATGCCTATTTTGCGGTGATGGCAGGTGTTTTGGTAACCTCGTTCTATTCGTTTAGATTATTGTTCTTGGCTTTCCACGGTACTAAACGCGAAGCCGCAGAGCACGACGAACATGCGCACGCGCACGACGATCACGCTCATCACGAACATGATCATGGGCATCACGCGCCGCACGAACCGGGCTGGGTGGTGACGTTACCGTTGATTTTGCTGGCAATTCCTTCGCTAATCATCGGCTTTTTCTTTGCTAAACCGATGCTGGTGGACAATTTCTTTGGTAGCGCCATCGTTGTGGCCGAACCCAACCGTAAAGGCATGGAAG
>JANNYA010000042.1:0-14129 GCA_031409855.1 Rhodanobacteraceae bacterium
GGTCACAAAGCCGAAGCCTTTGGAATCGTTGAACCACTTTACTGTACCTAGTGCCATTTTGAGTCTTACCTATTCATTTGTATGTTATGAACTGTTTTGAAGCAGTGTTGCGCGGTTTGAGGCTCAAGACTAGCAAAACGATTAAATCTTTTTAAGGAGATCTAATCAGCGCAGTAGAAATTCGGACTACGAAACTCGCCGACGCAGTGTACATGAAGAATTTTGCTTTTGAACAGAAAAATTTTCAATATTAGTAAAATAATTCAGTTTTTCTTAGCGTCACGCAACCAACGGGCGGCATCAACCGCGAAATAGCTCAGAATTGCATCCGCGCCCGCTCGCTTAAATGCCAGTAAAGACTCCATCACTACGGCGCGCTCATCCAACCAGCCATTGAGTGCGGCCGCTTTGAGCATGGCGTATTCGCCGCTGACTTGGTAAACCGCTACCGGTGCGCCGAATTTGTCTTTTGCACGGCGCACAATGTCCAGATAAGGCATTCCAGGCTTGACCATGACGATATCGGCACCTTCCGCTAAATCTAGCTCAATTTCGCGCAGTGCTTCGTCGCTATTCGCTGGGTCCATTTGATAGCTGTATTTGTTGGACTTGCCGAGCGCGCTGGCCGAGCCTACCGCATCACGAAACGGGCCGTAAAATGCGCTGGCGTATTTCGCCGAGTACGCCATGATGCGTGTGTTGCGATAGTTCTCTGCTTCAAGCGCTTCGCGTATACGTAACACGCGACCATCCATCATGTCCGACGGCGCCACAATATCGCAGCCGGCTTCTGCATGGCTTAATGCTTGGCGCACCAACACCGCATTGGTTTCATCGTTTTCAACATAGCCCATGGGGTCGATCAAGCCGTCTTGACCGTGGCTGGTATATGGGTCTAGTGCGACATCAGTAATGACGCCTAAATCGGGAAGGCTCACTTTTAGTGCGCGCACGGTTTGCTGCACCAAGCCCTTCGGGTTATATGCCTCGGCGGCGTCAAGACTTTTCAGGCTTTCGTCAATCACGGGAAATAGCGCGATCGCCGGAATGCCCAGCTCGAACGCTTCGGTGGCGCGTGCAATTAACACATCAACACTGACACGATCTACGCCAGGCATCGAAGCAATCGGCTCGATACGGTTTTTGCCTGGCAACACGAATACGGGCCAGATTAAGTCATTGCTGGATAGGGCGTTTTCGCGCATTAGGCGACGGGAAAACTCATCTTTACGCATGCGTCGCATGCGGGTGATTGGAAAGCGCATTATGCTTTTTTCACTGCTTTCGACGCGGCCGTTTTTGCCACCGCATTCTTGTCCACCGATTTCTTAGCGGGTGCGGACTTTTTAACGGGCGGGTCTAGCTCGCCTGCAAGATAGGCCAGAACTTGTTCGGCATGTCCGGCAGGGCTTACCTTCTCCCAAATCTTCTCTACCGTTCCAGCGGCGTCCACTACAAACGTCGCGCGCGCGATGCCCATGTATTTCTTGCCATACATGCTTTTTTCGATCCACACGCCCATGCCCTCAATCAACCCCCGGCTAGGGTCGCTAATAAGTGCAAAGTTGAGGCTGAATTTTTTAACGAACTTATCGTGCGCGGCACCACTATCGGCACTGACACCAAATATTTCGACGGACGTAGCGTTAAAGGCGGGCAAGTTATCGCGAAAGCTACACGCTTCAGTAGTGCAACCGGGCGTGTCATCTTTGGGATAGAAATACAGCACATAGCGGCGACCTTTGAGGTCAGCGCTACTGACGGTTTTGCCGCCGTCCGTATTTAAGGAAAATTCGGGAACTAGATCGCCAATTTGGAGCATGGTGAGGCCTTTAGAGGGTTAAGTGAATCTGGAAGTCCGAGCGCTCGCAATCTTATGTTGGCGCTAAAAACATGGGGAAGCGGCTGCCCATGGGGTATCCAACTGGGGTATCCAACACAAGCGTCCCGTCATGAAACTGCGGTAAGCAATCGCTCGCGTTCACTCAGCAGTTTTTCAAAGTTTCGCGCGGGCAGTGGGCGGGAAAATAGGAAGCCTTGTAGTTGTTCGCACTGGTGCGCGCGTAGAAATTTCAAATGATCCTCTGTTTCTACGCCTTCGGCGATAACCTTGAGGCCCAAGTTATGCGCCATGTCAATAGTGGCGCGAATAATCGCTTCGTCACCTGGATCAATGCCAATATTGCGCACGAAGGTTTGATCAATCTTAATAAAATCGGTGGGGAATTTTTTCAAATATTCCAGCGACGATTGGCCGGTGCCAAAATCATCAATAGAAATGGTGCAGCCTAGAGCACGAATATTGCTCAATAGCTCGATCAAATTGGGAATATCTTTCACGTTGATGCTTTCGGTGACCTCTAAATCCAAAAGACTTGCCGGGAGCTGTGAGTCATTGAGCGCACGCACTATCACGCTGACTAAATTCGGTTGTTTTAGTTGGAGCGCCGACAAATTGACGCTGACTTTTAAATTGAGTCCGAATCGCTCTTGCCAAATTTTTGCATCGACACATGCGGTGCGTAGGATCCACTCGCCCATGGAAACAATCAGGCCGGTTTCTTCCGCTAGCGGTATGAAGAACCCTGGGCTAATCAGCCCCAATTCTGGGTGTTCCCAACGAATGAGGGATTCCATGCCGACGATATCTTCCGTCAGCGTGTTCACCTTGGGCTGATAAAACGAGCGTAGTTCTAGCTTTTTTTCCGCTTGGCGCAGTTTTGATTCCAAGGCAATGCGCTGATGCTGGGATTCTTCCGCACCCGCCTGGAAGAAATGAAAGCGGTTGCGCCCCTGGTTTTTGGCAAAATACATCGCGGTGTCGGCGTGGCGAATCAATACTTCTGGCGTTTGCCCATCTTCTGGGAAGAACGCGATACCGACACTGGCCGTCAAGTGCAGTTCGCGCCCGTCATCAATGGTCAAAGCTGCTTCCAACAAGTGCAGTAATTTCTCGGCGACGCGGCCAACGTCATCGTTCGATACGACGTGGCGCAAAAGCAAGGTGAACTCATCACCCGCATGGCGCCCGATCGTGTCGCTGGCGCGTACTGCCGAGCGCAAACGCTTCGCGACGCTGGTCAAAACTTGATCGCCGACGTGGTGGCCTAAACTGTCGTTGATGGTTTTAAAGCGATCCAAATCGACAAATACCACAGCCAAGCGCTCACTCGCACGGGTTGCCTCGGCCAGCGCATTTTCCAGGCGATCATTAAACAAAATACGGTTCGGTAAGCGGGTTAAGCCGTCATGTAGGCCGTGAAATCGACTGTCATAACGGTAGCGCGTGACCAAATGTTCCAAGGCAAAGCGCTGCGCCATTGCGCGCGCTGCTGTTTGTGCTTGTGCAAATGCTGCAATCGGCTTTTTCGCGCCCAATAACAGTGCCCCCATGGGCAATTTGGCATCGCCAATCAAGGGGATGCCAATAAAGCTGGACAGCCTTAATCGCTGTACGACGGGTGAGCTAATGTGCTCTGCGGCACCATTTTCAATAGCAATGGATTCTCCTGCCATGATCCGCTTGAAAATATCTTGCTCCCACACCGGCGGAAACGTTGCTTTCATATCCAAGCGCGTTTGTGCGGCGAGCAAGGCGGGCTCATCGTTGTTGCTTTCACCCAGCACCATGAGCAGATCAAGTTCCAGTGCGGCAATGGTTTGATCCGTCCAATCCCACATCATCGGTGTAGCAATGGCCGCACCTAAACTGGCAACCAGTGCGTCGTTCCAGCGAATGGAGGGTTCATTTTTTTCGAATGCTTGGCCCAAAGCCGCATCACTAATCGTTTTCTGATTGGCTTCAATTTGTTTGAGTCTAAATTTAAGTTCTTGCGCCGCTACTGGGCTGCGCAGCCATTCAACGACACCGCGTGGGGGGCGGCTGATATCGAACTCTGATCCAGCTGGCAAAACGCCCAAGACCGATCGTGCAATTTTTGGATCGTACAGCGCTTCGCACCATTTAAAGGCGGCAGCGGCGTCACTAAAATCAACCACGACCAGCGCAATTTTTGGGTCTTCATTTAAAAGCGCGCGCGCATGCTCGGTTTCGCGCGCGGTATAAACCGCATCGTAGCCGAGGGCATCAAAGGTGTTGAACAATACGCGACGGTCATCACGGTTTCCAGAAACCAGCAGCACGGCTCGATAGCTTGCGCTATCGTCTAGTGGTGATTTTTCAGCGGACATGGGCATCATCGAACCCAGCGCCCGTCGCGCAGTCGCAGCTTGGCGCTTGAGCGTGGCTGCATTTGTAAATGCGCGCAATACTCTAAAATTGAGGTCGGTAAATCACCTGTTTCGTTGAGCAGGACAATGCGCTTAAGGGCACCATCGTTCACGCGCGCAATTTGGCGCAATTGCGCCACAATCGGTGGCGTCAACTCTGATCCGCCAACTGGGATTAAATAAATGCCAAAGTGCGCGCTTTGCTGCACATAGCGCAGTGCTTCTGCTAAGCGTCTACTTGCGGGTACCACAATGCCCTGTTCGCGTAAGCTAATCAGGCCGCGGTCAACTGTCCATGCGTAAATAGTTGTGCCGCGTCGGCGTGCAAAGCCTTCCAGAGCCTTAACGATTTCTGCAGCGCCCCGGCAGTAAATGGCGACGATTGTGCTGGGTGCGTTTTCGATGTACTGATGCAGCGTTTCCGGAAATTCCGCCTCCGTCATATCGGCGGCATAAACCCGGTAGCGCCCCGACTCAGTTCTGGTGACGGTATCGGATACGCCAACGGGTGTCACGCCCTGCACACTAGATTCAAGGCCCGCTGTTTCATTTTCGGTGCCACGGCCAGAGATCGACGGGGTGATGATCGATTGCACGTTACTCATTTGAGATAGCACCGTACTCGCGTTCTATGAGGATGTGAGTTTTTCATTGGCGACAAGCTTACGCCGAAAATTGATGTGAATTTTGGCGATGCATCAATGTGTTGCATGATGTTTTTTCGGTGCACCGTCGATTGCGCCAGCTTTATCAAACAAATTTTTAGTCGCCCGCGACAAGCGATGGTTTACATCGTCTGCGTTGGCTTGTCTGAACCAAGCATGCCCGCTAAGTTGGCTTCGATTTTGCCCCGGATTACGTCGCCATCCGGCCCTTCATTAAACTGTACGCCAATGCCTGCTGGGCGATTTCCTTGCGCACCTGAGGGGGTAATCCACACGACGCGCCCAGCAACTGGTAAGCGGTCTTTGTCTTCAATCAAGGACAGCAAGATAAAGACGTCATCACCAAGCGCATATTTTTTTACCGTAGGCACAAATAAACCGCCGCCGCGTACAAACGGCATATAGGCCAAATACAGCGCCGCCTTATCTTTGATTTGTAGGGATAAAATTCCCTGGCGCGCGGCGCCACCCCCCGCATTGAACATAAATTTTCCTTTTTGAGAACTTGGTCTATCAGACGCTTGTTGAGATGTGTTGGTCAAGCAATGCCGCGATTGAAAGATCAATTCTTACACCCGTTCCGCCCCATTCGCGAAGTTTAGCGAGGTTTTGATACTGCTTACCGATACGCATTATTCCTGAGCTTCGTACATTGCTACCTGATTCTTGTGTCCGGCCTGCATTCACTCGCTGTCTCGTGAGTAGATAATACTCATACAACCGTGCGAACTCAGGTAAACGTTGCATCCATTGTTTGCCAATTGCTAGCGCATCAATGCGGCCGTTGCGCACCGCCAAATCAAGCGCTTCACTCAAGCCACGATAGCTTTCTACCGCGCCACTTTGCAAAAGCTGCGCGGCCAAAATAGGCGCATCACCCGCGATTGCAAGCGCAAGTTCAATGTTGGCGCCGTTCGCCTTGCCGGATGTCGCCAGCCATGCCTTGGCCTGCGCTTTGTTTGGACGCGACAAATGCAGCCGCTGGCAGCGGCTCAACACCGTCGGTAATAGTTTGCCGGGTTGTTCGCTGACTAAAATCAAGACCGTGTCACGCGCGGGTTCTTCCAAGGTTTTTAGCAAGGCGTTCGCAGCGGCAACCGTCATTGCATGTGCTGGTTCGATCAGTGCAACTTGAAAGCCGCCCGCCTGCGGGGTTTTAGAAAGCCGCTCGGCGGCCCAGCGAATCAGATCAATGCCGATGCTGACTTTGCCATCTTCCGGGTGGATCGCGCAATCGTCGGGGTGGCTGCCAGCCTGGCGTGCGACACAGCTGCGACATGTTTCACAGGCATGCGCGTTGCTAAGCGGCGTGACGCACAACAGCGAAGCGCGCGCCTGTTCGGCAAATTGATGCAATCCTAAACCGGGGCTGGCGGTGAGCATCAGCGCGTGCGGCATTTGCCCGCCCAATCGGCGTGCGGCAAAGTTCTGCCAAGGCGCTTGTTGCCATTCGGGCATCGCGTGTGTCCCGGGCATTGAAGCGCTTGATTCACTCATCGCTGGTAGCGGTCAACGGCGGCATCGTGGTCCTCATAGGTATCACTAAATTGGTGTGTGCCATTGCCCTTGGCGACAAAATACAGTGACTTGCCGCTATCTGGATTGAGCGCGGCATGAATCGCCGCTTTACCCGGCATCGCAATCGGCGTAGGTGGCAAGCCGGCGCGAGTGTAGGTGTTGTAGGGCGTATCGGTGGTTAAATCTTTGCGCCGAATATTGCCGTCATAGCTCGCACCGATGCCATAAATGACGGTTGGGTCGGTTTGCAGGCGCATATTGAGCTTCAATCGGCGTGTGAATACGCCCGCAATTTGCGGCCGCTCAACGGCGCGCCCGGTTTCTTTTTCGACGATTGAGGCCAGTATCAAGGCCTCATAAGGGCTGGCAAGCGGCAGCTCCGGTGCGCGTGTGGCCCATTCGGCTTTGAGCACGCGCTGCAAATCCCAGTAGGATTTGCGCAAAATTTCAATGTCGGTAAAGCCGCGCGGGAAGCGATAGGTTTCCGCTAGAAACAAACCTTCGGGCATGGTTTCTGGCGCGCCAATTTTTTGCATCACTTCGGAGTCGCTTAAGCCCCCGATGGTTTTCTTGACGGCATCGTGCGCAGTCAAAAGTTTGCGTATATCTTCAAAGCGTGTGCCTTCAATGAAAGTGATGCTGTGCTGCACGACATCGCCCGTCGCCAGTGCATATAAAAGTGTACGCGGGGTATCTTTTGGCCGAATAAGGTATTCACCGGCTTTGAGGGTATTGGCAAGGTTGAGTTGGCGCATCAGCATGCGCCATTGCCAGCGCTGTCCGCTTTGCGCCCCGGCTTTGTCCAGCGTAGCCAAGAGCGCGTCGGCACTGCTGCCTTTTTCAAACACGATTGTGACGTTGCTGTCGCCGGTCAGTAGCGGCGCATTGCTGAATTGTTGGTATTCACGCCACAAATAAATTCCTGCTGCGCTGAGTGAAAATGCCAATAGCAACAGCAGAAAGCCGAGGCGAAAGCGGCCGCGCTGTTTCGCGGGTGTTATTCGTACGGGGATGATTGTTCTTGAATGGATTTTGCTCATGGGCGAAATGCTACTTGATTTAGCTCATGTATGACTCGTTGGGTGATTGGCCGCTGACCTGAGAAAACGATTTCTGCGCCACTCTCATCAATAAGCCGCGCCACCGGACGCACCGCGCGCACAGCGTTGCACAAAAATAGCTCAGATGCCCCGCAAAGATCGTCCAAACTTAGGGCGCGCTGCACCAGCTCCACCCCAATTGCTGCACAAATTTGCATGATGCATGCGCGCATGACACCTTTGACACCCGCACCCTCAATGATCGGCGTGCACAGCTGCCCGCCCAAGACGGCAAAAATATTCCCAGAAATCGCGCAAATGACCTGCGCTTGCGTGTCAAGCATCAGCCCTTCGTGCGCATGGTGTGTATTGGGCTCGTTCGCTGCAAGAATTTGCTCGCCTCGGCCCAGATGCTTAATGCCACTCAAAGCCGAATGCTGCGCCAAGCGGATTTTACAGACTCGAAGCACCAAGCCCTCTGGGATTGTTAGCGCATCCGACGGCGGCAGTGCAGTCACGACCACGGCGTGCTCAACGCCATTGTGGCGGCGTTGGTAGCTGCCACCCGGAGCGGCACTGATGGCGATCAACTTAATCACCGCCTCGGTGTGCATGGATGCAATTTGACGCAGCTCAACGCGAATTTTTTCACAATTGAGTTCGGCAAGCCCTAACACCGTAAGCCCGTGCGCCAGACGTTGCAAGTGCAGTTCCAGCAGCGGAATCCGGCCAAGTTGGCTACGCATGGTTTCAAATACGCCGTCACCATAGCTAGCACGGGATAAAAATAGCTGACCATCGACGCTGATACCGCCTTGATAAACGAATGTCTGTGTTTCGCTGCTTAACACTCACGACCCCAAAACTGAGCGCACCCAAGGTCTGCTAGCTTAATGTAACTGTGTTGAATTGATTCGACCCTATCAGTCGCGAAAGTGAAAATTTGCGAATCCTGGCCAGTCCAGACGGCTAAGCAAGGATACCGCTGCCGTCCATGGCTCGACGTGAATTATTGCTCGTGCGCATTGGGTACGGCGCGAAGCAGAGAAAGTGCGCAGGCCAAAATTAAAATTATAGAGCGCTGACAGTTTCCATGTAAAAAATACGCAAGCGACAGTAATGGCCTGCTTTGGCCACATACTTCACGGAGTAATGCCATGTCGTTTGAGTTAAATCGAATCTTCAATGTTGCAATGCTGCTCGGCCTTATTCTTGCTGCGCAGCCTGTCAGAGCGCAAACCATCAGCACTATTTCTGGCAATGGCAGCATCCCGAATGGGCTCAACGGCAACGGCGGGCAGGCGAGTGCGGCTAGTTTGGGGCCAATGGATAGTTTGGTTTATGACGCCAGCGGCAATCTGTATTTCACCGAGAGCTACGCGATTCGCAAAATTGCGACGAACGGCATACTGACCACCGTCGCTGGTACTAGCACTTCAGGCACCAATGGCAATGGCGGCCTGGCCACGAATGCCAGACTGGAAATAATTCAGGCGCTGGCTTTGGATAGTGCCGGGAACATTTATCTCGCCACCGGTGCCCCTGAAAACAAAATTCGCAAAATCACCCTTGCCACCGGCATCATAACCGCGTTCGCCGGCAGCGGCACTTGCGACGGCAGCCCAGTCGCCAACGGTTCCAATAGTAGCGTGGGATTTTGTAACCCGGCAGGCATGGCCTTTGACGCTGCGAACAATTTATATGTCGCGGACCGCGACGGCTCGCAATTGTTTAAGCTCAGCAACACTGGCACCACTGGCAACGTCAACACTTTTGGCGCGCCCGGTTGCGAAGCGCGGGACGTCAAAGTCGCGGCGAACGGCGATATTGTAGCGATCTGCAATTCCATGATTAGCCGCTACAGTGCCAGCGGTGCGTTGATCGCAAATCTTGCAGGTGCGGAAAATCCCTATGCCAATTATGATATCGGCGATGGCGGCCCGGCAACCAGCGCGTATCTGTCGTTGCCACGTGACTTAGCGCTTGATGCAGCGGGCAATATTTTTATTAGCGTGATCAACAGCCGGGTTCGGCGTATTGATGGCGCTACTGGCATCATCAGCACGATGCTTGGTACTGGCTTAGCCGGATTTAGTGGCGATGGCGGCTTGGCATCGGCGGCGCAGATTAGTACCGCGCATGGATTGGCTTTTAGTGCGACCGGCAGCCTCACGCTGATTGACGGCAGCAATTACCGCATTCGTAGGCTGGTTTATAGCGCACCCAGCGCGCCCACGATTGTCAGCGCAGTCGGCGGTTTTAATCAGGTCACTGTTAGCTTCAATCCACCCGCCAACACCGGCGGTCAATCAGTCACTAGCTATACCGCGACCTGCGGCGCAGCCACCGCCAGCGCTAGCGCATCGCCCATAGTTGTGGCGGCGGCACTGAGTGGCTCGGTAAATTGCAGTGTCACTGCAAGCACTCTGGCAGGTACCAGCGTCGCTTCCGCCGTCTTAAGCGCTCAGGTGCAAAGTTATCTGATCCACACCATTGCCGGCACGGGTGCCGCTGGCTTTGCTGGCGACGGCGGGCAAGCGGTTAGCGCCACGCTCAATCAACCGACCGGCGTCATCGTGGACGCGTCGGGCAACCTCATTATTTCGGACTTCAGCAATCACCGTATTCGAAAAATCACGCCTGCAGGCATCATCAGCACGATCGCAGGCACGGGTATCGCGGGTTCAACCGGTGACGGCGGTCAAGCAACGAACGCGCAGCTAAACTTTCCGGCATCCGCCATTTTTGACGCGGCGGGCAATCTCTACATCGCAGGCTTTGGCGAAGCGCGTATTCGCAAGATCAACGCCTCTGGCGTTATCAGCACCGTGGCGGGCACCGGCGTAGCGGGATTTAGTGGCGACGGCGGGCCAGCGACTAGCGCGCAACTGTATCTGCCGATTGGGCTTGCGTTTGACGTGAGCGGCAACCTATATTTTTCCGAACGACAGAATGCACGCGTACGCAAAATCACCCTCGCTACCGGCGTAATCACGACGGTTGCCGGGAATGGCTCAACCACTTCGAGCGGCGACGGCGGCATGGCGACCAGCGCGGGCATGAATTGCCACGGTGCAATCGTTATCGATGCTGCAAATAATCTCTACATCGCCGACGGCAATCATCGTATTCGCCGCGTTACCCCGGCGGGCATGATCAGCACGTTTGCCGGCACCGGAGTCGCCGGATTTAGCGGCGATGGCGGGCAGGCCACAAGTGCTCAGCTCAATGGGCCGTATGGCATTCGCTTTGATGCCACCGGCAATCTTTACATAGGCACGACCGTGGATCAGCGCATCCGCAGGGTGACACCTGCGGGCGTAATTAGCACCGTCGCCGGTAATGGCACCACGACTTTGGCCGCGAACGGCGGAGGCGTCTTGAGCGGCGCCGTGCGGCCCAACATGGACATCGCGTTCGATGCGGCGGGTAATCTTTATTACGCCTCGTTTCTCGACAACCATGTCCGCAAAATCACTCGATCTGTTCCTGCCGCACCTAGCATCGGCTCGGCCACCGCGAATTTCAGTACGGGCGGGGTATCGGTGACGTTTACGCCGGCACCGTTCAACGGCGGCGCGCCGATCACGGGCTTCTTTGCTACGTGCGGCGGCGCAACGACATCGGGCACAAGCTCTCCGATCAATGCGGCCGGTATGCCCAGAGGCGTAGACGTCAGCTGTTCGGTGCAAGCAAGCAATTACCTGGGCAATAGCGCGCCATCCGGCCAGTCAAATACAGTGAGACCCAACGTTCCGCCACTCACGCCCACCTTAGACAGCGTCACGCCGGGTAACGGCCAAGTGACGGTGGCGTTCACGCCCAATTTCTCAGGCGGCGGCACCCAGGATCTCTATCGGGCCTTTTGTGGTAGCAGGTCTCAAACCGGTGCGGCGTCACCGATAACAGTTACGGGCTTAACCAATGGCGTTGCCGTCACGTGCACGATTCGTTCGGAAAACAATGCGGGTATAGGGTTTTCACAACCTTCCGCTAGCGTGACCCCAGCCACAGTGCCGAATGCACCAACGATAGGCGTGGCTATCGCTGGCACAGGCCAGATCAGCGTTGCGTTCACGGCACCTTCCAACAATGGTGGTGCAGCGATTTCCGGCTACACCGCAAGCTGCGGTGTGATCAACGCCTCAGGTACTTCCTCGCCCATCGTACTCACCGGCTTTGGCAATGGTGTAACAGTGACCTGCACCGTGGTTGCGATCAACAGTATGGGTGCCAGCGTGCCGTCAGCGGCCTCCAATAGTGTGACGAACGCACTTTTGCCACAAAGCATTGCTTTCGGCGATGCCCCATCGGTAATTGTTGACGGTACCGGCACAGTGTCCGCAAACGGCGGCGCATCGACTAATCCGGTGATTTTTAGCAGCTTAACGACGGCGACTTGCACCGTTAGCGGCGCAGTCGTCACGGGTGTAACTGCTGGGAATTGCATCATTGCGGCGAATCAAGCGGGCAATGCGAACTATGCGGCGGCAGCGCAAGTGACGCAGAGCTTTGGAATTGGTGTGGCTCAGCAAACGATTGCATTTGGCATCGCACCCACGATTGCGGTCGGCGGCAGCGGTACGGTTAGCGCAAACGGCGGCGCGTCGACTAATCCAGTGATTTTTAGCAGCTTAACGACGGCGATTTGCACCGTTAGCGGCGCAGTCGTCACGGGTGTAACAGCCGGGAATTGCATCATTGCGGCGAATCAAGCAGGCAATGCGAATTACGCGGCGGCAGCGCAAGTGACGCAGAGTTTCGCGATCGCTGTGGCGCAACAATCGATTGCATTTGGCATCGCACCCACGATTGCGGTGGGTGGCAGCGGTACGGTCAGCGCAAACGGCGGCGCATCGACTAATCCGGTGGTTTTTAGCAGCTTAACGACGGCGACTTGCACCGTTAGCGGCGCAGTCGTCACGGGCGTAACAGCCGGAAATTGCATCATTGCGGCGAATCAAGCGGGCAATGCGAATTATGCGGCGGCAGCGCAAGTGACGCAGAGTTTCGCGATCAATGTGGCGCAACAGACGATTGCATTTGGCATCGCACCCACGATTGCGGTCGGTGGCAGCGGTACGGTTAGCGCAAACGGCGGCGCATCGACTAATCCAGTGATTTTTAGCAGCTTAACGACGGCGACTTGCGACGTTAGCGGCGCAGTCGTCACGGGCGTAACAGCCGGAAATTGCATCATTGCGGCGAACCAAGCGGGCGATGCGAATTATGCGGCTGCAGCGCAAGTGACGCAGAGTTTCGCGATTGCTGTGGCGCAGCAGACGATTGCATTTGGCACTGCGCCAACGATTGCGGTCGGTGGCAGCGGAACGGTGTCGGCAAACGGCGGAGCGTCGAATAATCCAGTCATTTTTAGCAGCACGACGACCGCTATTTGCACGGTTAGTGGCGCCGAAGTCACGGGTGTGAGCGCTGGGACTTGCATCATTGCTGCGAACCAAGCGGGCGATGCGAATTACGCGGCAGCGACGCAAGTGACGCAGAGTTTTGCGATTGGTGTGGCTCAGCAAGTGATTGCATTTGGCAGCGCACCGGCGATTGCGGTGGGTGGCAATGGTACGGTTTCCGCAAACGGCGGCGCATCGAATAATCCGGTGATTTTTAGCAGCACGATAGCGGCAATTTGTACGGTTAGTGGAGCGGTCGTAACCGGTGTTAGCGCCGGAAATTGTGTCATCGCCGCCAACCAAGCGGGTAACGCAAATTACGCCGCAGCGACGCAAGTGACGCAGAGCTTCACCATCACCCCGCGCGTGTTCAGTGTGACGCCATCCGCAGGCGCGAATGGCCACATCAGCCCGGATCAGCCGCAGTTGGTGACTCAGGGTGCGACTGCGGTGTTTGTAGTTACCGCAGATCCGGGCTATGTCGCCACCGTCAGCGGAAGCTGTGGTGGCGCGTTGCTCGGCACGTCCTACACCACGAATGGGGTCAACGCGGACTGCAGCGTCATCGCCAGCTTTACCGCTGCCGCCACGCTGCCCGCAGCGCCTGGCCTGATTAGTGTTTTGGCGCTCAACGCGGCCGCGCGCATAAGCCTCAACGCGCCAAGCGATAACGGTGGCAGCGCCATTCTGGATTACACCGCCAGCTGCATGCCAGGGAATTTCAGCGTCACGCAAAATGCATTGGTGCTTGAAGTCGCTGGCTTAAGCAATAACGTTGCGTATCGCTGCGCGGTTCGTGCACGTAATGCCGTGGGTTTAAGCCCGGCCTCAACCGAGCTCAGCGTGATTCCCGGCAGCAGCGGTACCAGCTCAGATTTATCGATCATAAAAACAAATAACCGCAACTTCGTCAACGGTGGCGCGCCAGTCGAATATCTAATCACGGTAGCCAATCCGGGCCCGGCAGGCGTGGTCGGCGCGCGGGTGCAGGATCTGATTGGCGCAGGCACGGACTTTAGTGCTGCGACGTGGAGCTGCACGGCATTAAACAATGCCGCGTGTCCAAGTGTGCTGACGGGCAGCGGTTCGCTCGATGCAATGGTGGACCTACCAGCTGCGACGTCGGTGCAATTTATGTTCAGTGCGGTGCCAAATACGGGCACCGAAACGCCGATTTCGAATATTGCCTCGGTCACGCCACCGGCAAATATTACTGATGCCAATCTCAATAATAACGTGGCGACGGATGGGCCGGATGTGCGCGGAAT
>JANNYA010000043.1:0-2150 GCA_031409855.1 Rhodanobacteraceae bacterium
CTTCGCTTTTAACTCTACAGGACAGCGTTTCATGAGATTTATTGTGGCAAAAACGCTTCTTAAGCTAAGACTTTTCACAGGCGTAGCTGCATTGTTCGGGATTACCTCAGCACAAGCGCTAGTCCTAGATGTGCAGATAACGCCAGCTGATGGCTTTGTTACCGTTGGGCAGGAAGTTGGCATGGTGCTTACAGTCACCAACGACTCGAGTGATCCGCGTCCAGGTTTGACGATTATTAACACGAACGATATCAATGGCCTATCATTTCCGATGGAGGTGGCGCCTTGCGTTCTGGGAGTAGCACAGCTAAACCCGCCTACCTCGCCAATTTCCTACGTGTTGTTTTGGGACTTGCTCGACATCAACCCAAATGAAACCCGACGGTGTGAAACTAAATTCCGCATTAGAGCCATTCCGAACGGAGTGATTCCAATTAATTTTAGGAATGGGCTGGTAAACCTTACCAGCGTCACTTTCCGCGCGAAGCCCTTGGTTGCTGTTCCAAGCATGACGCCGTTTGGCATGTTCGGGCTGTGTGTGCTTTTTCTTTTAACCGTAGTGAAGGGGCAAAAAAATGATTAGGGCAATAGCAATATTAGCGTTTTTGTTTGCGCAACAGGCCGTCGCAGCCGATGCGCTGTATGGCGCTTTTTCGGCAATGAGCCCTCCAGGCCCGATTGCGCCGGGAACCGTTTGGAGTGTTTCGGTCAATTCTGCGGCGCTAACAGTAGACCCTGAATCGCTCGATTTCGCGTTTCCAACAGGGCCAACACGGAACTATGTTCGGCGCTCGTCTGAGCGAAAAGGCCCAACAACGCTCGCCTGGATTGGCTTCAATGGCAAAGATGAGGCGATTATTTATGCCGAAGAAGGCGTGGTTTCTGGCGTCATTTTTAATGGCACAAGGCATTTTGAATTGGAGGCCGTTCAAAACGGCACTAGATTTGAGTGGGTGGATCAATCCAAGGTTGGTGAGCCTTCGTTGAGGTTACCAACAGGCGCGCCGGTTGCACTCGAACTGCCAAAATTTGAGGCACCAAAAGCGGGCCGCGCACGCGAAGCTTCAGTGGATGTTTTGTTTATTTACACGCAACAGGCGTTTGTAGCGGTGGGCGGCGGGTTCGGTGGTGGCTTTACAAATATACGCAGTCAAATCAACAGCGCTGTTGCAGCAACGAACAATGCGTATTTGCAAAGTAATGCCAATCTGCGCATCAATGTCGCAGGCATTGAGGCAGCCCCTGTGGGCTTGCAAGACAGCTGCATACCGCCAGCTTCGATTTGTCAGAGCGCGCAGTATGGCGAGGCCATCACGCAAGATCTGAACAACGTGCTGAGTAGCTCTACAATCTCAGCACGCCGCAATGAGACTTCCGCCGATATGGTGGTATTGATTATTGAAAATGGCGGCAGTGCGGCACCACCAGATCAAGCAATCATTCTTTGTGGTGTCGCGCGACAAATGCGCCAACCGCAGCTTGCAAACTTTGCGGCGCAGGCTTACTCAGTTGTTCGCCGCAGTTGCGCGACCGGAAATCTTACCCTCGCGCACGAACTTGGTCACAATATGGGCTTGGAACACCATCCTTACGAGTACTTTGGTTCGTTACCACCTGATCCAACGTTTCCTTGGTCTTTTGCCCATTCAATCGGTGGCACAACTTCCGGCTTTCACAGCATCATGTCTACAAATTACGAGTGCGTTAGTCAAGGTTTGCTGTGTTCACTGATTCCGCGCTTCTCAAACCCAGACAGCACGTGGCCAGTTAATAACGGCGGTGCAATTACCCAAGTATCAACGGGCATCGTTGATCTTCGCGATAACGCAAGAACGTTGCGATCAACTGGACCGATCGCTGAGGGCTGGCGTGCTGGCTACTTTGAAAACGGCTTTGAAAGTCCGTAGTCATGGGCAAAAAACGGCCAACTAGTTAATCAAGCCGACAATGCGGCATTGGGCGGTATCGCGCTATCATTACTTTTCGTGCCGCATTGCGGCTTATTAAATCGTTGGCACCAGCTATTTCATTTCGCGAAAACCTCGTTTCATAGCGAAGAAATCGCGGGGCGCGCGGTAGCAAATTAGCGGTGTTTTGGTGTCGTGGCAGCTCGAAAGTGGTCGGAATCCTGCATCAAAATAGTTTCTGGG
>JANNYA010000044.1:0-10861 GCA_031409855.1 Rhodanobacteraceae bacterium
GCTGATCGCGCGTTAAGGTGCGGACGGTCATGTGTGGGCTTGGTGCCTTTGGGTGGATAAAGTTAAGCGAGCTTGAGTGCTTGCAGCAAAAAACACAGCGCAATCAGCGAAAAACCGCGCGTTACCGAACCTGCGGCAAACAGCGCTGCAACTTTTGCTAGTCTAACTGATGCGCGGAGTGTAGCCGCTTGTTAGTATTTGGCGACTCTAGCTTTTTTGGCAATGGCTACGACCATGATCCTAAAATTCGTCATCGCGAACGCAGTGAAGCGATCTGACCGCGCCGCGACCGGAGCACTAGATTGCTTCGCGGCGCTCGCAATGAACTCGTCAAAGTACAGACGTAGGTTCGTCTTTGCGAACGCAGTGAAGCAATCTCGTTTTTTAAAGCTAGATTGCTTCGCTGCGCTCGCAAAGACGAAGTTCATGGTCTCTCAACAGCCGCTTTGTGGCTGAAAACTCGCAATGACGAATTTTAAATCTAAGTTTTAGCTGCGCCAATTCTCAGGAAATACCCATGCCGTTTGTAGTAACCGAAAGTTGTATCAAGTGCAAATACACCGACTGTGTAGAAGTATGCCCAGTGGACTGTTTTAAGGAAGGGCCAAACTTCTTGGTGATTGACCCGGATGAGTGCATCGACTGCACTTTGTGCGAACCCGAATGCCCGGTCAATGCCATTTACCCGGAAGACGACGTACCCGCAGGCCAGGAAGAATTCGTCAAACTCAATGCTGAGCTAGCGAAAAACTGGCCGACGATCACGATGCGCAAAGACGCGCCGTCAGATGCGAAGGATTGGGACAAGGTTAAGGATAAATTGCAAATGTTGGAGCGCTAGTTGCCAGACTCGGGGCACAGCAAACTCAGATAAATCTGAGCCCAAACTCAGATTGCGCGTATGCCCGCACCACAGCAGCGGGTTTAAGATCACCTTACTTCCATTGCAAAAAGCAGCTTCCACATGATTGACATTCGCACCCTTGATGAATTGACCAAACGCCTAAGCGCAATGATGCCAGCGGATTTGACTGCGGCTAAGGAAGACGTGGAGCGCAACGTCAAAACCGTGTTGCAGGCGGGCTTAAAGAAGCTTGATCTGGTGACGCGTGAGGAATTTGAAGTGCAGCGTGCGGTATTGCTGCGTACCCGTGAAAAGCTGGAAGCCTTGGAAGCCAAACTGACTGAACTCGAAGCGCAAGTTTCGGTATAGGCAGCAATTGCGGCTGACTCGTCTGACTCAGCTGCCCAAAAATTAATCATCAGAGGTACTCATGTCTCTAGCAATTTTGCTGGCGCGGGCCGGTGTGGGCGTGGCTGCGCCTAAAGTAACGGTGGAAGTGCAGCTTTCGGGCGGTTTGCCCGGATTTTCGATTGTGGGTTTGCCGGAAGCTGAGGTCAAAGAAAGTCGGGATCGAGTGCGTGCGGCCATCCTGAATTCGGGGTATGAATTTCCGGTGCGCAAAATCACCGTGAATTTGGCACCGGCGGATTTGCCGAAAGAAGGTGGGCGTTTTGACTTGGCGATTGCGCTGGGCATTTTGGTGGCGCACGGGCAATTGCCGAATCAGGGTTTAGACAAGTATGAATTTTATGGCGAGCTGGCACTTTCGGGTGATTTGCGCGCCGTGCGTGGCCTATTGCCCGCAGTAGTTAAAGGCAGCCGTGCTGGCCGCACGATTGTGGTGCCGAGCTTAAGTGCTGCCGAGGCGGGCTTGGTGGAGTCGGACGCTGTGCTGCATGCGCCGAGCCTGCTGGCGGTGTGCGCACACTTGCGTGGCGTCGAGAGTTTGCCTGTCTGCCCGCGCATTGAAACGACTTTGATTCCGGTGTTAGCGCCCGATATGCGCGATGTGCGCGGCCAGCATTCGGCCAGGCGCGCTTTAGAAGTGGCAGCGACGGGCGCACACAATATTTTGTTTGTCGGCCCGCCGGGAACTGGCAAAAGCATGCTGGCGCAGCGCTTGCCGGGCATTATGCCGCCGCTGAGCGCGCCAGAAGCGCTAGAAAACGCCGCCATTTGTTCGGTCAGCGCGCATGGGGTGGACGTCGCGCGCTGGCGCGAGCGACCATTTCGAGCGCCACACCACACTGCCAGCGGCGTGGCGCTCTGTGGTGGTGGTTCCACGCCAAAACCGGGCGAAATATCCTTGTCGCACAATGGCGTTTTATTCCTGGACGAACTGACCGTGTGGGAGCGCAACACTTTAGAAGTGTTGCGCGAGCCGATGGAAAGTGGCCGCATAATTATTAGCCGAGCGGCGCGCTACGCCGAATTTCCCGCACGTTTTCAGCTAATCGCAGCGATGAACCCGTGCCCATGCGGCTACGCCGGTGATCCCTCAGCCCGCTGCCAATGCAGCCCGGAGCAAATTCGCCGCTATCGCGGCCGGGTTTCCGGGCCATTACTGGATCGCATCGACATCCACCTGGAAGTGCCGCGCGTACCGCAAGCCGAGCTGCGTGCGGACGAAGGACCGATGCCCGAGGACACCGAAACCGTGCGCAACCGCGTGATCGCCGCGCGCGCCGTTGCCGTGGCGCGTGCAGGCAAGCCGAATAGCCAGCTCAACGCCAGTGAGGTCACGCGCTATTGCGCGCTGAGCGTGCGCGATCACAGCTTGCTGGACCGGCTGGTGGAAAAATGCGGCCTATCGGCGCGCGCCTATCACCGGATACTAAAGCTGGCGCGCACGATTGCGGATTTAGCTGGCACGGATCAAATCGTCTCGGTGCATTTGTCTGAGGCGGTGAGCATGCGCCGGGTAAGTGGCTAGCAGGTTCCGATGTTGCATAGCAAAGCCGCATAAAAAGTCAGAACAACTCGCTCTGTAGCGCCAAAACTTTACGCACCGGCGCATAGCTGCGCCGGTGGATAGCGCAGGCACCCTGTGCGCTGAGTGCAGCCAGATGCGCGGGCGTTGGATAGCCTTTGTGGACGTCGAAACCGTAGCCTGGATAGTTTTTTGCGTGCTCCATCATGAGTGCGTCGCGGCTGGTTTTAGCCAAAATGGAGGCGGCGGAAATGCAGGCTTCTAGTTGATCGCCTTTGACAATCGCGCGCGCCTGACAAATGAGCCCGGGCGGCACTTTATTACCGTCTATCAGTGCTTGTGTAGGCGCGGGATCCAATGCCGCCACGGCGCGACGCATGCCCTCCATGGTGGCTTGGAAAATATTGAGTCGATCTACGTCGATATGACTCATTTCGATGATCGCATAGGCCAGCGCATTCGCTAAAATCTCGTTGCGCAAGGCGTCGCGTTCGTGGGCTTTAAGCTGCTTGGAATCACGCAAACCAAGAATCGGTCGATCTGGGTGCAAAATCACGGCGGCGCACAGCAATGGCCCGGCCAGTGGGCCACGCCCGGCTTCATCAACGCCTGCAATCAATGGGTATTCGGCTTGGCTCATGCGTCGCTAGCCGGGTAGGGCACCTCATTTTCCAAAAGTTGCGCAATCGCACGCGCTGCGCTCATGCTGGCATTGCGACGCAGGCTTAAGTGCATGGCTTGATAGGCATCGAGCAACTCAGTCGGGGCACCACCGATCAATGCGGGCGTAATTATTTGCGCGATGGCTTGTGGCGTTACCCCGTGCTGCTCTAATTCAGGGACTAACGCGCGTTCTGACAGTTTATTTGGCAGCGAGAAGTATTTTGCTTTCAGTAGCCCCAATTTGCGTGCCAACCAGTAGGTCAGCGCATTCAACCGATACGCCACCAGCATTGGTTTACGCGCGAGCGCAGCCTCTAATGCTGCCGTTCCAGACGCCACGACAACCGCATCGGCGGCCTGTAAAACCAGCTGCGCTTGTCCGTCAAACAGCAAAATTGAATGCGCTGAGGTCATTTGTGCCTCAAGCGCAGCGCGCGCGCGCGCATTGGCCATGGGTGCGATCACGGTCAATTTGGGGATAGATTTTTTCACCAGTGCGGCGGCGTCTAAGAAATCTTTGCCCAATTGCTTGATTTCGCTGAGTCGCGAGCCCGGAAGCAGCGCCAGAATGGGCGTGTTAAGCGGTAAACCCAGCGCGACCCGGGCAAAATTTGGTGCTGGCTCAAGCGGAAACTGATCCGCCAGCGGGTGCCCAACAAAAACCGCGTGTACGCCATACTGTGCATAAAGTGCTGGCTCAAACGGGAACAAACACAGCACCAAATCGGCGCTGAGGCCAATTTTTGCCGCGCGTGCCGAACGCCACGCCCAAATTGAGGGGCTGACATAGTGCACAGTGCACTGGCCGCGCGCTTTTAACTTGCGTTCGATCGTTAAATTGAAATCCGGCGCATCAATGCCGATAAACGCGGTAGGCTCCAAGTCAAGCGTTTGCCGCAGCACTTGCGCACGCCTTTTCAGCAAGCGCGGCAAGTGTTTCAGCACTTCAAACAGGCCCATGACCGCCAGCTCATCGCTGGCAAACCACTGCACCAGCCCAGCCTGCGCCATTAACGGGCCACCCACGCCGAAATACTGGGCGTGCGGATAGCGTAGCCGCAGCGCTTCAATCAGGCCTGCGCCCAAGGCATCACCCGAGGCTTCGCCAGCAACTAAAACGAAACGCATGCGTCAGGCTTCCATGTATGAATCTTTATTCTTCTTGATTTGCCTGCACTAGCGAGCAAAACTGCGCACGATCCATGAACAGTTTTCGATACTAGATCCGTTCGCCCTGAGTTATCTGTTTTGTTACAAAACTGCACACACTCCATGAACCTCGTCATTGCGAGCGCAGCGAAGCAATCTAGCTTTAAACGACGAGATTGCTTCACTGCGTTCGCAATGACGAATTTTAGGCGGTTCATGGAGAGCTTGTCGAAGGGCCCTTCGACAAGCTCAGGGCGAACGGCGACGATAGTAAACGCCATTTCGATCCTTCTTCAGCCCCAAGGCTCAGGGCGAACGGCAACAGCAACAAAAGCCGTCTGGACAGGCTTTCACTCAACTCAAAAACCGAAACGCTTGCCACGACGCGACTTATTCAAGCTCAGCGGCGGCGGCATCAATATCCAATTGTTCCATCGCATCGCTGGCTTTTAACTTGGTTGCGGCCGCAAATGCGCTGCGCGCCGCGTCGGCGTTCTTCTTTGCATTCAACAGCACGAGGCCGCGGCCAAATTCTAATTGTCCGACCGGTGCATTGGGGTTTAATTTGCGCGCCGTTTCGAAATGCTTTAAGGCGTCGTCTGCGCTGGCACCGTAGGTCAGTTTGCCGATCATGCCGCCAATTTTGTTAATGATTTCAGCGTGATACATCGCCATCGCAAGGTGAGCTTCGGCGTGCTTTGGGTTTAGCTCAAGTGCGGCTTTCAAGCTGGCTTTGATCTTGCCACCTAAACCTTGCGCTAGCGCTTTGGTAATGCTGATGCACTGGCTATAGCGGCCAAGCGCAAAGGCATGGAAGTAGTGGCTATTGGCATTATCAGGGAAAGTCAATTTTGCAGCCTCGCAGCGTTCTGCGCCAGCTTGGAACAGTGCCATTTTCTGCGCTTCGTCCGCGCAAAGGTTACTGGCATATATACCGCTGGCTTTTGTTGCCAATACCGCGCCAAAAACGCCGACTGCATCACCAGATTTGGTGGCAGCTTGGAAATCACCGCTATGAAACGCGCGCCACCCGTTTTCAAGCTCGGCTGCAATTGCCTTCGCATCACCTTTTAGAATCTTTTTTAAGCTGGCATCTTCTGCTATCGCTGATGCGATGGCTTTCGCGTCAGGAAAGGCTTCTCCGTCGCCACAGTGCAACCGCGACCAAGCTTTTTTTAACGCAGGTCCTGCATAGGAAAATGCGCTGGCATCGTGGGGGTAGGCGGTCCATTTTTTTACGGCCATATCGGGCTCAGTGGGGTGCGAACGGGGTGTCAAGGATGGGCGAAATATAGCCCTATGTGCAAGCAGCTTCGCATATTTTGTACTTTAGTTTGCTGCACTGCGGCAAAGCGGGTAGTTAGTAAAATAACCAACAGGCAAACAGGCAAATTAGAGCAAGCGCTACTAAAAAAATAGTGAAATGTCAGTCTAACTAACTGATAAACAAAGCCTTTCAATCGTAAGAGCTAGTGTCTTTAGTCTATCGGAAGCGCTGCAAAGTTTACCCATCGGCGGGAAAGTTGAGCTTAGACGTTGACTGGTTCGATTTGCCTTGGCAAAACAAACCTAGGTTCGAGCTTGCATAGGGATCACGCCGAGGTCGTAAGGAAACGACCAACGCTTTTTAATCCTAAGCCCGCAACTTCGCTTTCAATTTTAAACTTAACCTTACCGGAGAATCATCATGTCAAAAAATACCGTCGTAAAAGCGGCAAGCCGCAAAGCACCAGTAGCCAACAAATCAGTCAAGACTGCACTCAAAGTAGTGCGCTCGGAAAGCAACACCGTCGCTGAAAAAGGCCGTGAATTCGTATTGGCTACCGTCGGCGCTGCCGCAATCGTGCGCAAACAGGGCGAAAAGCTGGTCGCCAATTTCTTCGACGAAACCACGCAATTGCGTAACCGCGCTACCAAGCTGGCTACCAATGTTGTTGGCGACGTGCAAGAACAAGCCAATGGCGTGTTGGCACAAGTCAAGTCCGCAGCCGCTGCCAACTTAGGTTGGGTCGGCGAAAAGGCACAGGATCAAATGGGCAAAGTGCTCAACCGCATCGGCGTGCCTTCCAAGGCTGACGTCAATGAATTGAGCCGTCGCGTTGCTGATTTGCACAAGCAAGTGAAGGCAATGAAGAAAGCTGCCTAATAGCGCTGAGCGGCAAAGCTGGTTAAGCAAAAAGCCGCCGGTGCAAACTGGCGGCTTTTTTCTGTGCTATGCATCAACCCGGCAACGCGCGTTTGCGCTGAAATTGGCTAACATCGCGTCTTCTTTTCGGCTACAGCTACCCCATGAAATTGTTGTTAAAACTTGTTGTTGTTTGCGCCAGTTTGATTTTGAGCCCGCACGCCGATGCCAAAACAGCACTAACGAAAGTGTTTCAGTGCGACGCTGCCAGTTGCACATTCGCATTACCGCGCGGTATCTACAACGTTGATCGAAAGCAAGCGCCGGGCACCTGGTCGGTAATTGCGGCCGATAAGGGCTTAGCCGTTTATTACGATGCAACTGTGTCGACTATACTCAGTGGTGCCGACGAAGTTCTTACTTCGGATAAGTATTTTCTCAGCCGAACGCGCCACATCAAAAATTATCGCAGCTATGTGATCGCAAGCCGCTCGAAGGAACCTAACTGCCGTGCGAATGCGACGGTTTTCTCCCGCCAAGGATATTTAATGCATTCTTTGGCAGTTTGCGCCACCAAAATATCCCAGCAGAGCCTGGTTGAGGCTATTGCAAAAAGCTTCGAGGTGCGCGAACAGAAAACGTTGACGCAGCCAGAAAATCCGATGCCATTGCTATCGGTGCCGAGCGAGAAAAATGCGCAAAATTTCACTTGGGCAATCGCGGACAAACAATTTGAATCGGGAAATTTCCAAGCAGCTCTTGAGTCGGCGATCATCGCTAATACCTTTGAGATGCAAGTTGCCCCGGAGTATTTGGCGCGTTTTTATGCCAAGGCGAATCAAACTGAAGATGGTTTAGCCATGCTGGCCGCTGCCGCGTTGGACAAGCAAATAGACATCAATGCACTGCAGTACCGCGAGGAATTTGCCGCGTTTCAAAAACACGCCAAGTTTCCGCTGCTGTTGAAATATCTGGCCGAACAATCGCGCTATTGGGATCAAAAGCAGCGTCAGGACATTCAGGTTTTGACGCCAAAGTCATTTGATTTGGCAAAGCCCGTGCCGATTGTGTTGGCAATGCACGGCTACGGGTCTATTCCGAGTGACTTCAGTGGCGACGCTGAGCAAAAACTGAGTGATGATCTCGGTGTGATCGTCGTTTCTGTAAGTGCTACCTATCCGATTAACGCGAATCAATTTAGTTGGGCGGAAAATGCCGCAGCAGACAAAGGCCATCTGGATTTTGCACTGGATCAAGTCAAGGCCCGTTTTCCCACATTAAAATTCGGCAAGAAGGTGCTATTCGGTTTTTCTCAGGGTGCGCAGATGGCGTTAGAAATTGCCGCCGCTTTCCCGAATGAATTCGCTGGTGCCATTGCGTTCTCACCCGGAACATTGACTGAACTCCAACTCAAAAATTTAAGCGCGCTTAAACAATTGCGCGGTCAGCGCTACGTAATTCGCGTCAACCAAGAGCATGAGAAAAACATTGCCTGGGCCAAAGCCGATGCCCAGCGGCTGAGAGCGAGCGGCGCTGAAGTGGACTTTTTTCTGGACGCCGGTGTTGGCGCCCACACAATTCCCAAAAATTATGCCACCCACATGAAACGATGGCTTAGGCATGTTTTGACAGGCGAAAAATTGCGCTAGACCGCGCTACTCAGATTGAAAATTGCACGTAAATCGCGTGGTTTTGGGCGCTAGGCTAAGGCTCTAGCGACGCGTTTTTTACGCGAATGATTCATGCAGTGCATTAAGCAGAACTGAAATGCCTGGACCGGTGTGGCATTGGCGCGCGCGGGCGTTAACGTAAGCCGATGGCCGCTGTTTCCGGTGTTGGTTACCTAGTCTGTTCCCGCGATTGAGCCGATAAAATTGCCGGTTAAGGAATGAGCCGCCCGCCTAAAACTCCGCCTGCCCAGGCACGCGCGGATACGGAATCGCATCGCGAATATTGCTTAACCCACACACATACACAACGAGCCGCTCAAAACCCAAACCAAAGCCGGCATGCGGGACCGTACCGTAGCGGCGCAGATCGCGATACCACTCGTAGCTGCCTTCGTGCAGGCCAAACTGCTGCATGCGTTTGTCGAGATAATCTAGCCGCTCTTCGCGCTGCGCGCCGCCGATGATCTCGCCGATGCCGGGGGCCAATACGTCCATCGCCGCGACGGTTTTTTCATCGTCGTTTAAGCGCATATAAAACGCTTTGATTTTTTCCGGATAGTTCATCACTACCACCGGACGACCGACGTGGGTTTCCGCGAGATAGCGTTCGTGTTCGGTTTGCAAATCCATGCCCCACTCGGGCGCGTAATCAAACTTTTTGCCGCATTTTTGCAGGATCGAAACGGCTTCAGTGTAGGACACGCGTGCAAAGGGTGAGTTGACGAAATTCTCCAGTCGGCTGATCGCTTGTTTATCGATTTTGTCGGCGATAAACGCCAAATCATCAGCGCGCTCTGACAACACCGCTTTAAAGAGATATTTGAGGAAATCTTCCGCCAAATCGGCGTCGTCATTGAGATCCGCAAACGCGATTTCCGGTTCGATCATCCAAAACTCAGCTAAGTGGCGGGTGGTATTGGAGTTTTCGGCTCTAAAGGTGGGGCCGAAAGTGTAAACCTTGGAAAGCGCTAAGCAATAAGCCTCGACGTTGAGTTGGCCGGAGACGGTCAGGAACGCCTCTTTACCGAAAAAATCCTTGCTGTAGTCGATTTTGCCAGCATCATTGCGTGGCAGATTTAATTGATCCAACGTGGAAACACGAAACATTTGCCCGGCGCCTTCGCAGTCGCTGGCGGTAATAATGGGCGTGTTGACCCAGAAAAAATCGCGCTCGTGATAATAGCGATGCACCGCCTGCGCCAAGCAATTGCGGATGCGCGCGACTGCGCCAAAGGTGTTCGTGCGTGGCCGTAAGTGGGCTACTTCGCGCAAAAACTCCATCGAGTGCGCTTTCGGTTGAATCGGGTAGGTTTCTGGGTCGCTAACAAAACCGTGCACGAAAATGCTGTCCGCCTGCATTTCGCAGCTTTGCCCGCCGCCTTGGCTGGCGACAATCAAGCCAGTGGCTTCAAACGCTGCACCGGCGGTTAGGCGCAAAACTTCCGAGGTGTAGTTTTCCAGCGTGTTCGGCACCACGATTTGAAAAGTGCTGAAACACGAGCCGTCAGAAAGCTGGATAAAGGAAATGCCTGCTTTCGAGTCTCGCCGGGTGCGTACCCAGCCACGGACATTGGCTATTTGACCAATATGCGCGCCGCTGAGGGCGGTTTTAACGTTGATCGTGGTGGGTGAGGGCGCAGGAGTTGGGGCGGTTGGCTCAGACATATCGCGGCTCTAAAGACTAAAAAAGAACGCGATGATAGCTAATTTTTGCGGCTGGGTTGGTAGCCGTCTGAAGAGCGGGTACCACCATTCAAACTGACGGGGAATCTCGGTAATTTTCGCTGATTTGAGTTTAATGAGGCGGCGCTCTGAGTTCGTCATTCCCGCGTGCTTTTGGCGGGAATCCAGGGCGCTTGTTTTGGCGTTGCACCATTGCAACTCGCTGTACTTTGCGCAAGTGCAGGATGGATCCCCGACTAAAACATTCGGGGATGACGATCCGTCAGTTAGAATGGCACCCCTGAAGAGCGGGTGGGTTGCAACCCGATGCGGAAAAGTTCGTCATCGCAAACGCAGTGAAGCGATCTTGATGGGCCACGCATGAACTACGAGATTGCTTCGCTTCGCTCGCAATGACGAGGTTCGTTGTCGAGCCGTTGTGCCGCAACAATAGTTGTTAGTTGCCTTCACATCTTGCCCAGGCAACTCACGTTAAGGTGCAGCTACGGCGTTCAATCAAAGATCTAGCGCTCAAACTCGCTACCTGGACGCTTTATGACCATGACCGCTTTCAAAAAATGCGGCAGCCGCGCGTTCGCGCTGGTTTGCTTTTTCCTGCTGCTGACTAGCTTTGGCTATGCCGCACAACTAAATATCGTCGGGCCTGTTGGCAGTGGCGCTTTCGGCACCACGGTCACTGTCTTACCAAACGGTAATTTCGTAGTAACTGATCCTGGTTTTGATGCGCCTGGGCCAATCAGCAATGTCGGCGCGGTGTATCTGTACAGCGCTAGCGGTGGTTTGATCAGCACCTTGAC
>JANNYA010000045.1:0-54165 GCA_031409855.1 Rhodanobacteraceae bacterium
CACTCCCCCACATGACCGTCCGCACCTTAACGCGCGATCAGCACGACATTTCCCGTAAAGCCATCTCTTCTGCAGCGTTGCGCACCTTGTACGGTTTAAAAGAAGCCGGATTTGATGCTTTTTTGGTCGGCGGCGCGGTACGCGATCTTTTGATCGGTGTACTGCCGAAAGATTTTGACATCGCTACCAACGCCACGCCGGAAGAAATCCAGAAAGTATTTCGCAACTGCCGGCTGGTCGGGCGCCGATTCGTGATTGCGCACGTGCGTTTTGGCGGTGAAATCATTGAAGTCACAACCTTTCGCGGCTCGGAAGGCACAGGTGATCGCCACGTCGAGGAAGGCGGGCGCATTTTGCGTGACAATGTGTTTGGTTCAATCGAAGAAGATGCGCTGCGTCGGGACTTCAGCGTCAATGCGCTGTATTACAACATCGCCGATTTTAGTGTGCTGGATTTCGTCGGCGGCCTGGATGATTTGGAAAAGCGCGAGCTGAAATTGATCGGCGACGTGGCGACACGCTATCGGGAAGACCCGGTGCGCATGCTGCGTGCGGCGCGTCTAAAGGCCAAGCTTGGCTTCACGATGGCCAGCGAAACCGAAAGGGAAATCGCTGAGCTCAATCCACTTTTGGCGGAAATTCCGCCAGCGCGGCTGTTTGATGAAGTATTAAAGCTGTTTTTATCCGGCCACGCCTTGGCAAGCTGGGCGGAAATGCAGCGTTTAGGCTTGATTGAAGCACTGTTTCCGGCAATGCGCCCGGCCGTCATTCGGCGCAACAACACGTTTTTGCAGGCGGCGTTAGGCAACACCGATGCGCGTATTGAGCTGGGCAAATCCGTCACGCCCGCGTTTTTGTTCGCCGCATTTGGTTGGGCACTGATGCAGCACCGGCTGGCAGAACGCGGCCTGGATATGGGAAAAATCAGCTTTGATGAGCGCCTAGCGATGTTTGACGCGGCAATTTTGGATACTGCTGAACGGGTCGCGATGCCGCGTCGATTTTCCTTGCAGGTGCGCGATATTTGGGAGCTGCAGGGGCGCTTGACCGACACCACGCCCTCACGCGCGCGCAAGCTGGTTGCTAACGCGCGTTTTCGTGCGGGCTATGATTTTCTGTTGCTGCGCGCCTATGCGGATGACCGTTTGCACGACTGGGCGCAGCGCTGGACGGACGCGCAGGATGCGGATGCGAATTTTGAAGCCATTTTCGGCGCGCACCGCAGCACCCGCGCGGCCGAGCTGGACTTTGAACCTGCCAGCGAGGCGGTTGCGGTGCGAAAGCGCAAACGCCGGGTGCGTACGCGCAGCGCAAAACCTAAGACGACCACCCCCGAATGACGACGGCGTTCGTCGCTCTCGGCAGCAATTTGGCCGGGGTGTTGGAATCGCCACAGGCGCAGCTCAACGCAGCACTGGGGGCAATCGATGATTTAGCGTTTTCCCGCATTCGTCGCGTATCGAGTTACTACTCTACACCGGCCTGGGGCGATGCCGAAGCGGGTGATGACCAGCCAAGTTACATCAATGCGGTCGTGGAAATTCAAACTGATTTAGCGGCAGATGCGCTTTTGCGCGCCCTGCAAGCCATTGAAACTGCGCAAGGACGGCTACGCGACCCTAATCGCCAAAACGCGCCGCGCACGCTAGATTTGGACCTACTAATTTATGGTGGAATTCGCTTAAAAACGATTGACTTGACTTGCCCACACCCGCGCATGCATGAACGTGCGTTTGTATTGCTGCCCTTGCTTGAAATTGCGCCGGACATAGTCATTCCGGGCTTGGGCAAAGCGGCAGGCTATTTAGCGGCACTAACGCCGTCGGATATTTATAAACTAGAACCGGAATTTCCAAATGGCATATATCAACCCTGAATTAAATCGCCCCGGCATCAACGTGCCAAAACTACTTGCGATGAAGCAAGCAGGCGAAAAAATCGCGATGATGACGGCCTATGATTATAGTTTTGGTCAAATCATGGACGCCGCCGGCATCGACATTGTGCTGGTCGGTGATTCACTCGGCATGGTAGTGCAAGGGCACAGCAGCACGCTGCCAGTGACCTTGAGTGATATCGCCTATCACACGCAAACAGTGGCGCGTGGTGTTAAAAAGGCGCTGGTGCTGGCGGATTTGCCGCTGCTGAGCTATGCGACGCTGGAGCGCGCGCTGGTGGCCACTGAAACCGTGTTGCGTGCCGGTGCGCAGATGGTGAAATTGGAGGGCGCTGGCCCAATGATTGACGTCATCGCGGGCTTGAGCGCGCGCGATGTTGCAGTGTGCGCGCATTTGGGGCTGACGCCGCAATCGCTACATAAGCTAGGCGGTTTTAAAGTGCAAGGCCGCGATCAAAAGGCGCGTTCGCAGCTGCTGGCCGATGCCAAATCGGTGCAAGACGCGGGCGCCGATTTGCTGGTATTAGAATGCGTGCCGAGCGATGTCGCAGCCGAAATTACTGCGGCGCTGACCATTCCCACGATTGGCATCGGCGCAGGCCCAGAGTGTGATGGGCAAGTATTGGTGGTGTTTGATGCGCTCGGTATTGGTTTTGGCCGAAGGCCACGATTTGTGCACAATTTTCTCGAGGACTTGAGTGGTGCAAACGGCGCCATCAGCGTGCTCGCGGGCGTGCAAAATTACGTCAAAGCCGTCAAGGCAAAAACGTTTCCGGGGCCTGAACATGGCTACTGACGCTTTAATGCAATTGCAGACATTTACTGAAATTGCGCCGCTGCGACAGCAAATACAGGCCTGGCGCAGCGCTGGCGAGCGCATCGCATTTGTACCCACCATGGGCAATTTACACGATGGGCATTTGTCGCTGGTGCATGTTGCTAAGCAGCACGCCACGCGCGTTGTGGCCAGCATCTTCGTCAACCCAAGCCAGTTTGGCCCGAAAGAAGACTTCGCCAGTTACCCACGCACCTTGGCGGCGGATCAAGCCCTGTTAGCGAGCGGCGGCTGTGACGCGCTGTTTGCACCGACGGTGGCAACGATGTATCCGACATCTTCGAGCCCCCCATTGCACACTGCCAACGCGCCATCGTTCGCGATTGATGTCGGCGCGATTGGCACTATTTTGTGCGGTGCGGTGCGGCCGGGGCATTTTTCTGGCGTCGCAACCGTCGTGGCGAAGCTTTTCAACATCGTGCAGGCGGATGTCGCAGTATTTGGCGAAAAGGACTTTCAGCAATTGCTGGTACTGCGCAAGTTGGTGCACCAGTTCAATTTCCCGCTCGACATTGTTGGCGCAGCGACCATTCGTGAAGCTAGCGGCCTAGCCCGCAGCTCGCGCAATCAATATTTGAGTAGTGAAGAACGTGAGCAAGCGCGTGTCATTTACGCCACGCTGTTGCAAATGCGCGACATGCGCCAACGCGGTGTTGACGCCGAACAGGTGCAAGCCCAGGCTTTAATCACTTTGCAGACGGCCGGCTTCAATCCCGATTATGCCGTCACTCGTGACGCACAAACGCTTGATTTAATTAGCATTTCAAGCAAAATTGAAGTCGCAATGATCGCCGCACGCTTAGGTAAAGCACGGCTAATAGACAACATTTATTGGAATAGTTAGGGCAAAAAAATACTTCAAAAAAGATGTTGTTTTTTTGCCAATGCTGATGTATCTTTCTTACCACTTGGTGCAACTTCTAGGTTTTAGCTACCAAGCGATGTTCTCTAGGCAGGGCGCCTAAACAATTGAAAGCTATCGTTTTACGATACACCCCGGTTCTTTTGAATCGGGGTTTTTTCTTTTTCCGGAAACATTGTATTGAGTTTGGTAACGCACACCCCGTCGTCACTCACGCACTTTGTTTAGCACGGTATTGCACACCCGGCACGGCGATTAAATCGGCGTCTTGCGTAAAAAGCTGCGCCTGATGCAATTGCGCGGTTTGCCAGATAATCGCGTCGGCCATGGCAAGTTTGTAATGCATCGAAGCGATTGCGGCCAGCTGCAAATTGTTTGCATCCAGGTGCACGATGTGGCCGCGACGCATCGCATTGACCGCGCGCTCGGCGAAAGCTTGGCCACGTTGCAATAACACGCGTTTGCAGACTTCATAAATCGTTATTGACGGCACGATTAACTTCGGTAGGTCGATCAAAACAGGTTCAAAAAACCCAGCATTAGGGCCGCCCGCGATGTATTCCAGCCAGCCACAGGAATCGACAACATTCATTCGGCTTCGGTGCCACGAACTGCTGAATCCCCGAATGACGCGTCTTCAGGGTCGTTGGGCACCTCGGTATTGATGCCAGGGCACATGCCACGAATGGCAGAAATCGGCAGCACGGGCACTAGTTCTACATGAGCACCGACGACGCGCGCCTCAAGACGCTGTCCGGCAACCAGATTTAAGGCTTTACGAACATCCTTTGGTATGACAACTTGAAATTTGGGCGACAAAGCTACGGAGGTCATGAGGGCATTCTCGCCAACTGGAGCTAAATCGTAGCACGATTTTGAAAACGCTTTACGAATTTCCGTTTGCAAACGGCGTTCCGCGCGCCAAAGGCGAAAACCTGAGCCGCAACCAAACACCCGTTTAGACGTCCACACGGTCTTTTACTTGGCGTGTATTATTCGCGCCCTCTCAATCCACAACAATTCCAAGGACTCCACTGATGAGTGCATATCTTTTTACCTCTGAATCCGTCTCCGAAGGCCACCCGGACAAACTTTGCGATCAAGTTTCTGATGCCGTTTTAGACGCGATTTTGGCGCAAGATAAAAATGCACGCGTGGCTTGTGAAACCTTAGCAAAAACCGGCGCTGTGATTGTTGCCGGTGAAATCACCACCTCGGCTTGGATTGATATCGAAGCCATTGCGCGCAAAGTCGTGACCGATATTGGTTACAACAACTCCGAAGTGGGCTTCGACGGCAACACCTGCGCGATTATTAACATGATTGGTAAGCAAAGCCCGGATATCAACCAAGGTGTCGACCGCAAGAAGCCAGAAGAGCAAGGCGCAGGCGATCAAGGATTGATGTTTGGCTATGCCTGCAATGAAGCGCCTGAATTTATGCCAGCTCCGCTGTATTACAGCCACCGCTTGGTTGAGCAACAAGCCAAAGTGCGCAAAGCGAAAAAATCAGCGTTATCCTGGTTGCGTCCAGATGCAAAAAGCCAAGTCACCCTGCGCTATGAAAATGGCAAAGTTGCGGGTATCGACGCGGTCGTGCTTTCCACCCAGCATGATCCTTCAGTCAAACTGAAAGATTTGCGCGAAGGTGTGATGGAATTGATCATCAAACCCATTTTGCCAGCTAAATTGGTCGACAAGAAAACCAAATTCCACATTAACCCAACCGGCAATTTCGTGATCGGCGGCCCCGTGGGCGATTGCGGATTGACCGGTCGTAAAATCATCGTTGACAGCTACGGCGGCATGGCGCGCCATGGCGGCGGCGCATTTTCTGGCAAAGATCCGTCCAAAGTTGACCGCTCAGCGGCCTATGCGGCACGCTACGTTGCCAAAAATATCGTTGCGGCAGGCTTGGCGGATCGCTGCGAAGTACAAGTCAGCTACGCGATTGGCGTGGCCGAACCGACTTCTATTTCGGTAACCACCTTTGGCACCGGCAAAATCGAAGATTCGCTTATCGAACAATTGATCCGTGCGCACTTCGACCTACGCCCGTACGGCATTTTGCAAATGCTTGATCTGATCCACCCGATTTATCAACCGACCGCGAGCTACGGCCACTTTGGCCGTAAGCCGTATGCCATGAAGATGGCTGATGGCTCGGTAGCGACCGCATTCAGCTGGGAAAAGACCGACCGCGCTGAAGCATTGCGTTCGGCCGCCAAGCTAAAGTAATTATTTGGCTCGGGCTAGCGCCGCTCGGCGCTAACCCGAGCTTCTAAGCAAGGACTCAATTCAATCCATGCCGCCAAACCCAAACCGCAACTTGGGTACGATCAACCAGATCAAGCTTATGCAAAATGCTGCCGACGTGGCTTTTAACGGTTTTTTCGGCGATTCCCAGCGCGTCGCCGATTTCTTTGTTCGAGTAACCTTGGGCAATCGTGCGCATCACTTCCAACTCGCGCACACTCAATAAGCTGAGCCCATCCGGCGCGCGGCCACCACGCAGCGCCTCGGTCGCGCGCGGATCCAACACGATCTCGCCGCGCGCCACACGCCGCAAGGACGCCGCAAGTTCAGTCGCGGCAATGTCTTTAAAGACAAAACCACAAACGCCAGCCGCAAGTGCCTCCGTCACCGGCAAACGATGCGCAGCCGAGGTTAAAATTAGGCTTTTCGTGCCAGGGCTTGCGAGGCGAATGCGGCTGCAGGCCGCCACGCCATTTTCGCCCGGCATCAACAAATCCACCAAGGCAAGCTCAGGCTGTTTTGCTTTGGCAATAGCGGCAGCACCCAGCGCATCCGAGGCTTCGCCGACTATGGAAAAATCCGGTAAGGTTTCAAAAAACGCGCGCAGACCGCGCCGCACTACTTCATGATCATCCACGATGATCATCGTCATTCCAGCCATTGCAGCTCCACTTTAGTTCCGTTTTCAGCGCGGGATTTATTGCCAGTGTGAATGTTTAAACTCCCCGTGGGAAGCCTGCGCGCACGATCCGATAAGTTTTTTAAACCCATCGAATCTTTTAGTAGCGCCGTTGCCAGCTCAAAGCCGCAACCATTGTCGCTAATGTCGAGCTGGTACGCGCCGGCCGATCCACGCAACACAATGTTGACCTGCGTGGCACCGCTATGCCGCCATACGTTTGCCAAAGCTTCGTCCACAATGCGTAAAGCGCCGGCAAGGTCAGGCGCGCCTAAATTGGAAGGCTTATCGCACTTATGCTGAAAATCGCACGCGATTCCACTGCGGCGCGAAAAATCTTCGCTGCGCCGTCGTAGCGCATCGTCCAGCGTCACGACTTCGCCAGCCTCATCCGAAACGCGTAATTGACCCAAAATGATGTCCAAATCGCGCCGGATTTGCACCGAAAGCTGCTGCGCCTCCTCAAGTGCCTGAAAAGCTGGGCTGCGACTAAAATCATGCACCGAACTGTTCAAAAATTTCGGCAAAACCGCCGCGAGCGCACCTAGCTGTAGCTCGAGCGCAAACCCGTGTTGCTTGACGCTGTCGTGCAAATCTTGCGCAAGGCGCTCACGCTCTTCCAACACTGCAAGGCGCGCACGTTCTTCCATGCGCGCGCGCAATGCCATTGCCACGTGATTTAACCGCCGCGTCAGTGCACCAATTTCATCGCGGCTTTCATCTTTCAACGGGGTGGCAAAGCGCTCGCGGCTCCAGCCTTCGGCAGCAACGGCAATACGATCTAAGCGGCGCAGCACCACGCGATGTAAAAATATACCCGCCCCCACGCCGACCAACAGCAAACACGCCACCATCACCGGCCATTCAAAACTAAACACCGACTGCATCCGGCGCCAAGGCGGTGAAAGCGCCAACTCAATACGTACAAATTCCTCCGCACCCGGCACCGGTGACTGTGCTTTCCAGCGCTGCGCGCCCGCTTCGGCGACTGTGGTTGCACCCGCCGCCGCCACCCAAAGCGAGCCATCCGCGCGCCGCAGCGTGATGCGAATCGGCTCAGTGGACAATTCTGCCAACACAAAAGGCTCGCTCAGCCAAGTCGAATGTGGGTCCTGCAGCGTCAAGCGGGCATTATTGAGCCGCAGCCGTATTTCCTCAGGCGGGTCTTCAAGATGCATGGAAATTTGTTGCGCCAAGGACTCCGCTTCGCGCTGCAACGCGCCACCATTTAGCGCACGCGCGACAGCGGCATACTCGAAACTTAAGACCGATACCTCGACCGCAAGCAGCGCTGGAATGCTAAAAGCGATCAAAAACAGCACCAGCTTGGCCGTTAAGCTGCGGGTTCGGGATGCCTTCATGGCCGTCGAATCATGCGCTTTTAGAGCATGCCCTAAAGCCCGATCCGCCCGCCGAAGGCATGCGCCAGCGTCGTTTTATCGATGTATTCCAGCTCCCCACCGACCGGCACGCCATGCGCGATGCGGCTAGCGCTTACCTGCGCGTCTTTCGCAAGTTCCGCTAAAAAATGCGCGGTTGCCTCACCTTCCACCGTTGGATTGGTAGCGATGATCAATTCACGCACCGAACCGGAGCGCAATATTTGCTTCAGTTGATCCAGCCCTAGCTGGGCTGGACCCAGGCCATCTAGCGGGGAAAGGCGCCCGTGCAGCACGAAATATTGCCCACGAAAACCGGTTGCGGCTTCCAGCGCGTGCAAGTCCGCGGGCGTTTCCACCACGCACAGCGCGCCACTGGCGCGCTGTGGATTAGCGCAAATTGCGCATTCCACGTCTTCAGTCAAGGTGCGGCAACGCTGACAGCGCACAACGCGCTCGGCCGCAGTGGACAGCGCGCGCGCTAAACGCAGCGCCCCCGAGCGATCGCGTTCCAGCAAATGAAACGCCATACGCTGCGCGCTTTTAGCACCGACTCCCGGTAAGCGCTTGAGCGACTCGATCAATTCGGCGATTACCGACACGCTTGTCTGCCGTGTCGCCTGCCGGGCGAGACTTGTCTGTCGTGTCGCCTGCCGGGCGAGACTTGTCTGCCAGTCAGATTAGACGCCATCACCAATTCCGTCAAAACGGCAGCTTCAAACCGGGTGGCAGTCCCATGCCTGCCAAATCCAGGCCGCCCGCCATCGTTTTCATCTGCGATTCTTTTAACTCATTGATTTTATTCGCGGCATCGTTGAACGCGGCCGCAATCAAATCCTCTGCCATTTCCGGGTCATCTTTCAATAAATTCCGATCCACCTCGACACGGCGTGCGGCATATTGGCCATTCACATAGACTTTCACCAAACCACCGCCCGCCTGCCCCACAACTTCCGTGCGCGCAAGCGTTTCTGCTTGCTTTTTGATTTGCTCCTGCATTTGCGCCTGCGTTTTCTGCAGCTGGCTCATCATTTCACTGACATTGAACATTGATTTACTCACCTAAAAATGTTTGATACTGGCGGAAATTATATGCTGATATAGCGTCGAAAATTACCCTTTAGGTTGCACCAAAACCAAGCTGAAATCTGTGAACCCAAACAAAGTTAACCGAGCAAACCTGAAAGCCCTGACCGACCTGCCCAACATCGCCAAAGCCGGTGCCGGTGATTTATTAGCGCTGGGCTACTTGAAACCGAGTCAACTGATTGGCCAATGCCCGTTTGAAATGCACGAGCGGCTTTGCGTACTCACCGCAACACGGCATGACCCCTGCGTGATCGATGTATTTATGTCGGTAACGCGCTTTATGGCGGGTGATGATCCGCAGCCTTGGTGGAAATACACGAAGGAAAGAAAACGCATTGTGCAAGAGAAGCAATCGTTAAATCAGTGCACCGGCTCGCGGGAGCAATTCAAACTGATGTGACCCGATAATTTTCGATAATCCGAATTTGATGCGATGACGGTGCGCTAAATTCGTCATTCCCGCATGCTTTTGGCGGGAATCTAGTGTGTTCATTTTGCGTTTCACTCTTGCAACTAGTCCTGCTTTGCGCAAGAGCCGACTGGATCCCCGACTAAAACATTCGGGGATGACGAACCACATCAGTTTGAAACGCACCTCCGATACGCTCTAATCCATTAGATATTCACAGCCGCTGGCTATAATCGCTGATTCTTCACTTGAGTTGCGCACCATGATTGAAACCCAAAGCCGACGGCGATTTTTGAGTGCGGCAGTAACAACCACAGCTGCATTCGGTTCTTCAAGTGCACTATTTGCCTTGCTCAGTGGCTGTGGTCAATCCAGCACCGGCAGCGGCACCAAACCAGACTCGCTAGCCAAGACCATCAGCACAGCGGGCACTAATTCATGGGCGCTGACGGAAACTATCGATGCGACTACCGGCAAGCCGCTGCTTAAGTTACCGCCCGGCTTTCGCTATTTTTCCTTCGGTTGGCAAGGTGAAGCATTGCAAGATGGCAGCTCCATGCCCTCAAGCGCTGATGGCATGGGTTTAGTCCACTACGGCGCGGGCAAAGCGCGACTGATCCGCAATCAAGAAATTTGGGATGATCCGGGCGCTTTTGCGCATCTAGATCGCGCCTATGATTTGGGTGCAGGTGCTGGCACGGTAACGCTGGACGTCGATTTAGACGCCGGTAAGTTGCTGCAAGCGCGCGCTAGTTTGTCCGGCACCAATGCCAATTGCTCGGGTGGGACCACACCCTGGGGCAGTTGGCTTTCCGGGGAAGAACAAGTGGTTGCGGAGGGTGAAATTTTACTCGGCTTTGCTGGCACGCCGATGACGAAATTCCAAAAACCGCATGGTTTCATGTTTGAAGTGCCGGGCTGGGGAATAGGTTCGAAGATGGCACAAGCGCCCGACGCCAGTTTTCGCCCGATCATCGAGATGGGCCAAATGCGCCACGAGGCGGCGGCGGTGGACCCGGAAAGCGGCATTGTGTATTTGACAGAAGACAACAACCCCGCAGCCGGTTTCTATCGCTTTATTCCGCGCAAGCCCGGCGCCTTGAGCGAAGGCGGAAAGCTTGAAATGCTTGCCGTGCGCGGCACGCAAGAGTTACGCAAAGGCTTGAACGCACGTGCAGGCACGAAATTTAAAACGTATTGGGTCGCAATCAGCGATCCGACTAAGGCGCACAGCGATGCTCTGCGCGCCTCTAATGGTTGCTTTAACCAAGGGCTGGCACTCGGCGGCGCAAGCTTCAGCCGCTTAGAAGGTATTTACTGGCGCGCCGGGGAGATTTTCTTTACCTCCACCAACGGCGGCGATATCGCGCAAGGCCAAGTGTTTGTGTACCGGCCAAAATCGGAAGAGCTTGAGTTAGTTTATGAAAGCACCGATAAGTTCGTCATGACGTATCCAGACGCCATTGAAAACGGGCCAGCGGGCGGACACATCATTTGCCAAGATGGTGGCGGAGTATTCCCGCAAGTGCTGTATTTCTTGAGCCAACAAGGAAAAGTGACGCCGATTGCGCAAAACAATTTAGACGATCCAGAAGCCAGTCGCGCCGAATGGGCAGGCTGCGTGATGAGCCCGGACGGCAAATGGCTCTTTGCGAATATCTACACGCCAGGCTTTACCGTCGCCATCACCGGGCCGTTCGAGCAATGGGCGGCGGCAGTTCAAGCTTGAGCTTGAGGCGATTGCTTCTCGCTACTTAACCTGCTCTTCCACCCGATAGCCACGCGCAATCAATGCTTCGCGCTTGCCGCCCGCGTATTTCAGCATCACGGTGTCAATCGCCGCGTACAAATCTTTCAAGTTAATTGGCTTAGCCAAATAGCTGTCGCTACCCGCGAGCGCGCCGCGAACTTTATCGAACGCCGATGCATGCGATGACAAAATCAGCACCGGTACGCGGGCGCGATCTGGGAACTCGTGCAAGCGCTTGATGAAGGTGTAGCCGTCCATACCCGGCATTTCAACATCAACCAAAAACAAATCGTAGGACTTGAGCTTGGCTTTGGTCAGTGCATGTTCGCCACTCGCGGCTTCTTCTGCAGAAAAACCCAAACGCTGCAGCGCGCCGGTAATTTGTTGGCGCACCGTGGCGCTATCGTCAATAACCAGCGCACTGATATTGCCTGTAGTGCGGCCAAACTTAGGCTCCGGCACCAATTTATGGTCGGGCAGTTGGCCGCCAGCAATGGCTGACTCATCCATCGCTTCTTCAAGCACGGGGCGTAATTTCGCGTAAAGATTGGCGCGCTCAATTTTGAAATTACTTTCGCCCGCCGTGCCGGAATCAGACACCCAAATCGTCACGGCGCCGGGCCATTGCTTACGCAAACGCAACAGCTCTGCCCTCGCCTCACTGCTGGCGGTGTCAATCACTACGGCATCACACGGGAAATCAATCCACTCCGATTGAAACGTAAAATCTGGGTGCTTCTTGATTTTTTCCGCCAACACCATGCCCATGCGCTTTGCTTGAATCATCGGAAAACCAATGATTGCGACATTCCAGTTTTTAGTCGCCATGGCCTGCTCTAGTATTTACTCGGGAGGTGAGCATAGCTGGGAAGACGGGCAGAGTCATTGCACATTAATAAAACTTCGTTGTCGCTTGGCAACTTTTACACCTGATTCAACTGCGTTTGGCCCCTGAACGACGAAGCACTCAGGGGCCATTTCTATAAATCCATTCCTCGCATAAAAACTCACGCCGCCTTCAAGCTAATCAGCTGCTTCATCAGACCATCAATGCCGCCGAACACGGTCAAGCTGCCAATTTTCTCGGACACCTTTTCCAGCGCTTCCAGCTCTTTCAAACGCAGCAAAATCGGGCTTTCTTCCATTAGTTTTGCGGTGTTCAGCAAACTTCTAGTGGCGGCGGTTTCTTCGCGACGTCTGATCACATTGGCAAGTGCGGCCTTTTCGGCGTGCACCACTTGATTGAGCAACTCTTTCATCTCACCCGGTAAAATCAAGTCTTTCACACCGACACTGATCAAGCTGATGCCAAATGCCGCGATTTTTGCCGCCGCCTGTTCGAAAATCACGCCATCCAATTGCTGCTTATTTGCCAACAGCTCATCCAAAGTGCGGGTGCCGATCGCCGTTCTTAAAGCAAACTGCAGCTCGCGATACAGCGCCTCTTTGAAATCAACCACATCCGACTTGGCAGCTCGCGCATCCACAACCTTCCAGCTAGCACTTAAGTTCACGCGCAAACTCAACTTATCGCGCGTCAGAATTTCCTGACCGCTAACTTCACTGGCCTGTGCCCGGGTATCAATGACATCAATTTGCACCTGCCGTGCGGACTTCCAAAATCCGTAGCTGCCGGGCGTCATCAGCTCGACAAATTTGCCGTCGATGCTCAACACGCCCAGCTCATGCGTGGCAATCACTTTCAGCGTGCAATAGCGCGCCACATCCTGTGCTAAAGCGCTGCCCGTCGTCGCCGCCAGCATCATGCGCACTATTTCAGGCACAATCACCGGCTGGCTCAACGCCAGCAACTCCACCCGCACCGGCACAGAAATTTTCCAGTACAGCGCGCGTGCGCCCGGCGGTAAAAGCGCGCTCAAACGATTTTGCTTATAGACCATGCCCATCTGATCCGGCGCTACATCCACGGCGTCAATATGTTCGGCCAAAACGCTGCGCGTCGTTGCATCCGCCGCACGCAAATGACTTTCCACATTCGCAAGTTTCACCTCAGGCTCTGACACATCAACAATTTGATATTCAGTGCGGCCAGAGGCGAAAAAGCGCGAAATGACGCCAGGGCCAGTGATGCTGACGATACGACCATCGCGATATTCGATCGCGCGTTGAAAAGGGGTGACAGTGATGCGTTTGAAGCCGAACATTGGAATTCTCCTGGGTTTTTTATGTTTGATTTGGGGTTGTGGCCTGCGGGAATGGTTGGTTAAGTTGCGAAATTGAATAGATTGAACTTGCCCCACGTGAAAGCTGCGGGCGACAGCGGTGCTGCGGGCGGATGCAGTGCCTAGTCGTAATGCCGCGCTCAAAAAAGCAAACGTGGCATTTTCGATTTCAGTATTTGCAGCACACCCGCACCTAAAGCTGTGGCACAAGCGCTACCGACGTGGCGTTTGAGTGCGATGTTTTGCGCTGCAAACACCCGTTTTTTGTAAACGAACGGGGCAAATCCAGTGCTTAGACTTGCGCCTAAGCGGGGTAGTACAAACCGCGTTTTACCGCGGGAACGGCAGGATTCGAACCTGCTACAGGCCAATTAATAGTTGGTTGCTCTACCGGATGAGCTACGTTGTTAGGTGGCCCGCACGAGACTCGAACTCGCGTATGCACCATGCACGGGCCGCTATTGAAGGCAACACTAATAGGTACGCGGGACACCAAAAGCACCGCGCCAGCCCGTCAAACAGAAACGGGATTCGTTGATCAGCACTACGATTTCAATTCTTTATTGCGCCTTAGCGCGATGTTTTTGTTTTGCCTGCGAATTTAGATAAGCAGACTTTGCATGGAGCGTGCCAGCGGGTTTTTCGCCGATTTCGCGACGATTTTGATCTATTTTTATAAATAACGCGTAATTTGGCGCAATTTATGGGCGAGGCACCTGCAGTCGAACGGTGCGTGCCACGCGCTACTCAAAATAAATCGAAACACCGAATCCGCCGATAACATCCGGGCTGTCCGAATTTAGCCCGAAATTGGCCGATGCATCCAATTGCACGGTGGGTGTCGCCATCCAAGTCAGCCCGGCACCGGCGACGCTGCTATTGGGTGCGCTGGCGTTGCTGAAAAATCCGGCTTCGACATAGGCACCGAGGGTCTCGGTTAACGCAAAGCTTAGGCTCGGCGAGATCGCAACCGAATTTTCACCTGCCAAATTGGTCGCGTTGACGTAAAAACCGGCGGTGTAGTCATTCGCCAGATCCAGTGCAAGTGCTACGCCTAAGTCAACTTGCTGGGCATTATTGCTAAACACGGCATCGCCAGTATCGAAGGTAATGCTGCCCAACGTCGCCCAGGAAAATGTTTCAGACGAGGACGGCAACGCGACCTTAAAGCCTAAACGCGTATCACCTGCGCCGCGTTCGGTGAGCGAATTGCCAGCGGTTTTAAGCTCCAGCTGATTGAATAGTGCCGTGGCGAGCTGCAATTCCACGCCATCAAACAAACCCACCCGGATATTGCTGCCGGCCGAATACAACGATGTTTCAATGCCACCGTCGCTGCTGCGGGTAAAATCTGGCAAGCCTTGCTCGAATGAAAATGCAGCGCGGGGCACGATGTCGGTGGCAAAGGCGATACCTGGCCGGTCGAAAGCGGGGGTATCAGCGGCTGCGGGTAGTGCAAAGCTCAGCGAGATCGTTGCAAAGGACAATAAAGCAGTAGGAAATTTCATGCGGTTCGAGTCTATGAAAGGATAAGGGCTATTGGGCAAGCATTAAAGTGAGCGAGTCCGTCCACCATCGACCGGCAAATTGACACCGGTAATGTAGCTAGCGGCATCGGAGGCCAAGAATGCTACAGCGGCGGCAATTTCAGCGCTGCTGGCAAAGCGGCGCATGGGTACTTCAGCTTTTAAAGCGGCTTCTACTGCATCAATGGCATTACCTGATTTTTGCATTCGCCCACTGATAATCGCGTCCAAACGCGCAGTCTGGGTAAAGCCGGGCAAGACGTTATTGACGGTAATGCCATCGTTTGCCACCTCTGCCGCCAAAGTCTTTGCCCATGCGGCAACGGCAGCGCGCACGGTGTTGGAGACGCCCAAGTCTTTCAGCGGCTCTTTCACCGAGGTCGAAATAACGCTGACAATCCGACCAAACTGACGCGCGCGCATGCCCGGCAACAAAAGCGTTGCAATCGTATGCCCTGCCAATAAATGCTGCTGGAACGCGCTTAAAAATTGCGCGCAGCTGGCGCTGGCAATCGGCCCGGCGGGTGGGCCGCCGGTGTTATTGATGAAAATATCAATCGCGCCGCCGCTCGCTAACTCGGCACGAATAGCGGCGTCCAGCGCAGCTAAATCTGCCATATCAACGGCAATGCTTTTGTGCTTCAGCCGCAAATTTTCGTTCGGCAATGCCGCAAGCATAAGATCCAGGCTGCTTTGCGTGCGTGACAGCGCGATCACCTCAACTCCCGCCTGCGCTAACGCGTGCGCACAGGCCGCACCAATCCCGGCACTGGCACCGCAAACTAGGGCGCGCCGTGTTGGCTTGTTGGGTGCTTTTGTATCCATGCTTTGTGCGCTCATTGGGCTGACTTGGTATGGGTAACTTTTTCTGGTGCTGGCGTTGGCACGGCGCGGGTAAATCGCCACAGCGGCCCGGGCACTTTTTCACCACCCACATAAAGCGTTTTACAATCCCGCGTCAGGGTAATGGCCTCGGCCTGAAACATCGGCGGCAGCGGCAACAGCTGTGGCTTTTGCCCGACTAAGGCGCTGGCCCAACTTTCACTATTGGCCTTGTGATAGCGATACACCGATGCATAGGTCAGCAGCAGCAACTCATTGCCATCACAGCCCATCACCGCACCCGTGGGCTGCGAGCCGAAACGCACGGCATTACGTGCGTCAGGGGAATTTTGATCATTCACCGGGATGCCTTCCAAAGTGGCAATGCGTTCTGCTGTTTGTACTTCGTTTGAGCTAGGCTGCAAAGGCACACGATACAAAATCGGCGGCAGTACGCGCTTTATGACGATGTAAAGATAGCCGCGCTTCGCATCAACCGCCAAGCTTTCGGCATCATGCGCACCGTCAGGGTAACGAAATCGAATCGTCCAATCGGGGCCAGCGGCTTTGCGGCCTGCGACATCGGGCACGATATAAATTTTGTGATCGTTTTTAACGGCTGCGTTGTCACCGATGTCTGCAACCGCAACATAGTGCAGCCGCACGCGCCCGGGTGGCTTTAAGCTAAAGCTGGCCAAGTCCTCAATGTCGATATTTTCGACGTTCTCGAGCTTAAGTTGCGCAACAATTTTGCCTTTTTGATCGATTTGCCAAAGCACGGGAGCCTGACCGCCGTCATTGATTGCCCAAAACCGATTCTTGCGCCGCGCCGACGCCATGCCGGAAAACTCGACTAAACGCACGTCGGTCATCAACCCGGCAAGGCGGGGGGTTGCAAATGTACTCGCTTGCGCCGAGGCGTCAGCGCTTGATGCGCTAGACAAAACCATGCTGCCAAGAGCCAAAGCGAATGCCACCAGAAAAAGCTTGCATTGAGCAACCATCACTTCCCTTCCTCAACAACTTCAATGGCATCGACAGCCAAATTACCCAGGAGCGTTGCCCCAACAAACGCCGAGCTAGGATCGCCATCGGTAATCGCCAGCGCGATGTGGCCAGAATCAAACTGGCCCAGCGCCGCATCAAAACTCTGCCAACGGCCAGCAATAAACGCCTGCGTCCACGCGTGCGGCACAAAAATATTGCGCTGATCTAAATACGTCGGCGCATAGGCCAAACCGCCAACGACCCGGGTGGGGATGCCAACCGCACGCCCGAGCGCTGCCAGCAGCAGCGCATGCTCAGTGCAGTCACCGGTCTTGGAAGCGAACGCTTCCTTTGCCGACGCATACGCTGTAGACAAATTGCTGTCCGAAATATGCGCTGCAACAAAAGCTTCTAGGGCAAGCATCTGCGCCTGCGCGCCGACTTTTCCTTTGATTTGCAGCACCGCCGCTTGCTTAATTTCCGGGTCATCGCTTTGCAACCACGCGGTGGGCTTGGCAGCTAGTGCCAAATTTGCAGGCGTTTTTTCTGATGCCGCAGCAATACCGCAGCGCGCGCACACCACAATGTCAAATCCGCCTGGAACCGCACTAACACGCTGCTCGTCCGTTTGTGGCGCAAGTGTTGTGGTTTTAGTTTTCAAGCGCAAACGATAGCGCAAGGCACCTGCCAACTCCTTATCCGTCAGCGCACGCGGAGCTTTGGCGAACTGCTCCAGAAAGAAATTGCTGGCGTCATTTGGCGCTAACGCAACAGCACGCGTGCTCGCGCTTAAGCGCATATTGAGCCCGCCGATCGCCGTGTCCACTTGATAAAGATTGAAATCCGCATCAACAAGCGCGCTGGAAGGCACATCCGTGCCGGGCAATTGCATGATTTGCTCAACTTTCAACAGCGATTTCGAGCCCTCAAAGGTGTCACTTTGTTCGCGTGCCAACACCTTGGTTTGCACCGGAAAGCTCAGCATAACGCTCGGATCAAACGCAACTAAGCGAATCGTCATCCCAGGTTTAAGTCCAGTGGCGCGCAGCTTATTGAGCAGCGCGATGGGGAAAAGCGCGTCAGGCGCAAGCTTGAGCGTACGCATCGGGCGCACCTGAGCGTTGACTGTCTCGATTATTTGGATCGTCCGATCCGCCAACACCGTGCCCTGAGTGAGCGTTTCCTGGCTACTGGCGCGGTAGCGCACCGCAAAACTCACGGGCCGCCCGGACTTGGTTTCCTCCGTCATCGTCTCGGAGTAAAGCGATGCTTTTTCGCCACCTCGGTCGATCACAATGTCCAAGGTGTCCGTCTGGCGCACGCGATCTGCCGTAAATTCAATTACTTGACGTTGATAGCCCATTTTTTTGCCGTCCACCGAGACTACAAACCAACGCGTGCTGCTTGGTGCCGGTATCGCGCTGGCTGCTGCCACCTTCGCATTGGCATCATCCTGGCCGCACCACGCGGGCACCGCAACGCTGAATAAAATCAAAGCTAACCAAGCATAGACACCGAGCTTATTTGCCGGCTTCGCAAGCACAAAGTTACTTTGAAGAAACTTCGTTTCTGCTTCGCAATTTATCCGCCTTTGGCGGATTGCTACGCTAATAACTATTTGCCACATTTCTTAGACGTTCCTAACATTCCAGTGCCGAGTCTGCCACTACTTGAGCCCTCGAAGCGGTGCAAGACTTTGACAAATTGGCACTTATCGAGCTGGATGCCAAAAATTTACGGCACGCTTAACAAGTTGCTGATTGAATCCTCGGCCGAGGCAAACAAACCAGGCGAGCCAATTTGCGAACCGCAGTCGATTGGCAGCAAATTTTTTGACGCCGCAAAAGTTAACGCCAAACAAAAGCCTTAACAAACATCCGCAAAAGTCTGCGTCTATTCAGGCCCGGGGCGATAGCGTCAATTCTTGCTTTAAAAGGAATCCAAGCCCATGTTTCAGCCACTCAAAATCCTCGCCGTATTTGCAAGCGCGATCACCCTGAGCGCCGCTAGCTTTGCCACACCTAAGGAGTTCCGCGCGGAATATGAGCTGTATCGCAACGGCAAGCTGATGGGGTCCTCGCAGATCGCGCTCAGCAAATCGCGGCGGGGCTATCAATTTTCCACCACCAGCGCCAGCGAAGGTGGCTGGGCTAGTTTGTTGGGTGGTGCGGAAATTAAAGAAATTAGCGAATTTAATCTCAAGGGCGACGAATTCCAGCCCATTAGCTATAGCTATCGCCAATCGGTCAGCGTCAAAACCCGTAAACGCGATATCACCTTCGATTGGAGCAAGCAATGGGCACGCGAAGATGACGGCGATAACGTCGTCAGCTACTTACTTGAGCCCGGCAGCCTAGATCGAAACCTGGTGGTATTGGCACTTGCTGAAGATTTAAAAGCGCAGCGCACCAACCTAGATCATGTGGTTGCCTACAAAGGCGAAGCGGTCAATTGGCGCTTCAAAAACGTCAATACCGAAAAGGTAAGCACGGCACTGGGCGTTATCGAAGCAAGTCGTATTGAACGGGTGCGCGAGAACAAAGAGCGCAGCACGATTAGCTGGCACGCGCCGAAGTACGACTTTTTACCGATCAAGATTCAACAGTTGGAACCGAACGGCGACAGCATTGAAATGCGCCTAAAGCGCATGGAAATTGCGGCAAAATAGTCGCTTTGGCTTCGACTAGCAGCACGTCAACAAAGCAATTTTGGCAACGTGCCGCTTTGAATTTGCAGAGAAGTCAATTTGCCCCGATTTCATTTTTTGATTGGCAGCAGCGTTGATCTTGAACGGTGTTAACCTCAGGGCGTGTTAGGTTTGGTTCAATAACCTTGAAGCTATGAACAGCGCTGAAAATATCAATGAACTTTATGATCAAGCTCAGGCCGCATTGGCTGGGCTTACATCAAGTAATCAATCAGCGCGACAGGACTCGATTGACGTTTTAGCGGACGCGCTCGCTCGTATTCGCGAACTTGCGGCCACGCATGAAAATTTGCACCACGGCCTGTTACAAGCCAGCCCCGATGCGATCACGATTCATCTGGATACCGGTGAAATTATTGACGCCAACCCGGCCGCCGAACGCATTTTTGGCTACCCACGCAATGAGCTAGTAAAGATTGGTCTAGCCGGCTTGAACCCGGCACTTAGCGCCGATCACATGGCGCTTTGGTGGCAACGCGCGGGCATCGGTGGCACGGAAGTGTCGGAGACACAAAACCGGCGCAGCGATGGCAACTTTATTCCGATCCGTGTGCGTTCGATTGCCTTTCAAGTAGGTGCACAGCGGTTTATTGCGGCTATTGCCCGCGATATCAGTGATGAAAGCGCACGTAGTAAAGCACTGGCGGAAAGCGATCAGCGCTTTAATGAGCTTTTTTCGGCAATTGATAAGGGCGTGATGATTCACAGCCCAGAACAGCGTCTGCTGGCCATTAACCCGGTGGCGCGGCGCATTTTAGATTTGCCAGCCGATTGGACGCCCGGGCACGACATTGAAGGGCTAACGAACGAGCGCTTTATTCACTTATTTGACACCAACGCCGTCGCGATTCCGCCCGAGGATGAGCCGGTCACGCGCGCAGCGCTTTACGGCGAGTCCTGCGAAAGCCGCGTGGTTGGCCTGTTGAATGTAAACACCCAGCGCTTCACCTGGCTTTCCATTTCGGTAACGCCGCAGTTTCGGGTTGAGTCCGTTGAACACGCCTGCGAGCGCCCGGTACACCCGTTCCAAGTCATGTCTATTTTTTCCGACATCACCGAATTAAAACGCGCTGCAGAATTTTTTGAAGAAACCCAAAAGCTAGCAGGCATCGGCTGTTGGGATGCGGACGTACAAACGGGCAAGGTCTATTGGTCCGACACGATGTTTCACATGCTGGAACAACCACCCGCTGCGGCAATAGAAATCGCCCAAGCATTCGCGTGTGTACATCCAGCCGATCGGCAACGGCTAATTCCTTGGTGGGAAAGCATGCAGATCAACCCTAAGCCGATGCAAAGCGAAATGCGCCTAATCACGGCGACTAATAAAACGGTGTGGATGCGAATTTCCGGTAAGCCAAAGCTTTTAAATGGCAAACTTTGGCGCGTTGTGGGCACCTGCCAAGATATTACCGCGATCAAAATTGAGCAGGATGAACTCACCAAACGCACCCAAATGGACACCCAAACGGGTTTGATGAATCGTGCGGCGGCCTTAGCGCAGTTACAGCTCAAGCTCGATGCGCATGCCACACCGGAAAGTCGCGAAACCCAAATCAATGAACTTTTGCCCGGCTTGATGTTGGTTGATTTAGATCGCTTACACCTATTGGAAACCATCGTCGGTGAAGTTGCTAGCGACGCATTACTGATCGCTGCGGTTGCCCGTCTACGCGCGAATTTGCCTGCAAACGCCGATCTAGCGCGGTTTTCGGATTTAGAAATTCTAGTAATGATCGATGTCAACAGTGAGGCCGTGCTTTGGCAACACGCTGACCGTGTAAGCCACGCGTTCCGCCAACCCTTTGCCAGCGGCGGTGAAGAATTTTTGTTAAACCCTGCTATTGGCGTCGCGCGCTTCCCGAGTGACGGCAATCGTATGCCCCTGCTGTTACGCCATCTAGACGCCGCGACCAGTGAAGCTAAGCAACGCACGGGTGCCGGTTGGCAAGGGTTCTCCGCCGGTTTGGCGATGAAATTACGCCAACGCCTGCAATTGGAAGCGCAGCTGCGCAAGGCGCTTGAGCAAAACGAATTTTCGCTGCTGTATCAGCCGAAGGTGAATTTGCGCAGCGGCGAGCTTTTGGGCGTAGAAGCGCTATTACGTTGGAACAATCAAATGTTGGGCGAGCTTTCACCGACGGTATTCGTTCCCTACGCAGAAAGCACCGGGGATATTGTGCCGATCGGCGCTTGGGTATTGCGCGAAGCCTGCCAGCAAATGCGGCTTTGGCGCGCGTCTGGGCTCAAAGTGGGGCATGTTGCGGTCAATGTCTCGTTTCGACAGTTTCTGTCCGAGCGCTTTACCCGTGATGTCAGCGATGCATTACGTGATAACGACCTGCCCGGTGACTGCCTAGAGCTGGAGCTGACCGAGCGCGTGTTTGTCGACGATGGTTTTGAGACGCAAAACACCATTGCCGACCTGCGCCGTTTGGGCGTGCGCATCGTGATCGATGATTTTGGTGAGGGCTACAGCGCGCTCGGCTATTTGCGGCGGTTGAATGTGCATGGCATCAAAATTAGCCATCACTTTATGCGCGAAATTCCACATTCCGATGTCGATACCAAAGTCTGCCGCGCGATGATTATGATGGCGGACAGCCTAGGCTTGAGCGTCGTCGCCGAAGGTGTAGAAACGCCGGCTCAATGCGATTTTTTATTGAGCTTAGGCAGCGAAGTCGCGCAAGGATTTATGTTTAGCGCACCGATTCGCGCTTCCGTGCTGCCTGAGTTTATCGCGGCTGGCGAACGTGGGCGCGCAAATTTAGAATAGCGCCACGCTTTGAATAAAAAAATGAAAAATCAAAAAAAGCCACCATTGGGTCAAGTCAAACTCTCAACGACGTTTAACCGTTTTTTTGAATCCGAAAAATCCAGCGGAATTTTGCTGATCGCGTGCACGATTGTTTCTTTGGCGCTAGCAAATTCAATTTTTGGCGCAAACTATTTGAATTTTTGGAAGCTGCCATTGGCCGGTTTGAGTATCGAGCATTGGGTTAACGACGCGCTGATGGCAATATTCTTCCTGCTCATTGGCTTGGAATTGGTCCGAGAATTAAAAAGCGGTGAACTTTCCAGTATTAAAAATGCATTATTACCCATATTTGCAGCATTGGGCGGCATATGCGTACCGGCGTTGATTCATTTTAGTTTGAATTCAGGCACACCGACGCAACCGGGCATTGGGATTCCGATGGCGACGGATATTGCGTTCGCGCTTGGCGTGCTTGCACTACTGGGAAATAGAGTGCCCGCAGCCTTAAAGGTATTTTTGACGGCCGTTGCCGTAATTGATGATTTAGGCGCCATTATTGTGATCGCGGTATTTTATACCGCCCAATTAAAAATCGCGTATTTATTGGGATCAATCGGCGTTTTCGGGTTTTTACTCGCATTAAATCGCTTCATGGGCGTTAAGTCACTGACGCCGTATCTCCTGGGCGGTATGCTAATGTGGGCTTTGATGTTCTATTCCGGCGTGCACGCAACAATTGCTGGCGTCTTATTGGCATTTGCAATTCCATACTCGGCAAAGATTGATTACGCCCCCTCGCCTTTGCACAAGCTGGAGAATTTTCTACATAAGCCCGTTGCCTTTATTATTTTGCCGATATTTGCTTTAGCAAACACCGGAATAATTATTGATCACAATTGGGCGCACAACTTAACCAGCGCCAACAGCTTAGGGATTTACCTTGGCTTGATTATTGGAAAGCCTCTCGGGATCACTTTTATTTGTTTTGTCCTGGTCACGTTAGGCGTGTGCCGGCTTCCGTCCAATGTAAACTGGCGCTTAATTTTTGGCGCAGGAATTTTAGGTGGTATTGGATTTACCATGTCTATTTTTATTACCAACCTGGCATTTAGCACAATGCCGGATATTATTAATGCATCAAAAATGGCGATTTTGCTGGGCTCTATAATATCTGGAGTACTTGGTTTTGTTTGGCTAAAAATATTTTTGAAACCACTTGCACAATGAAGGTGGCATCGCGGCTGCAACGGTCAGTCCGCGCCTGATTTGATCCGCCGCATCAAGCAATCAAAACAGCTCGCCCTGCCCCGCAGTCGAAACCGGACTTTTCCTTACCGGTTTAGCCTGCTTTTGCTTCGCTTCCAGCTGCTGTTGCGCGCGCAGGTAATTTTGCTGCGCCATTTCTGCCAGCTGACGCGCACGCGAGGCACGCGGATTTGGCTTTTTCTGGGCGCTGGTGCGCCGCGCGGCCATTGCCAGCTCTTGCTCTTGCGCCCTAGCGCGCTCGGCTTGGGCCACAGCCAACGTAGCAGCCTGGGCTTTGCGTTCGGCAACGATGCGTTCGGCGAAGATGGGAGCCTCCGTCAGCGCAATGCCAGCATTTGCGGCGATCCGCACGATCGCACCCCAGTTATTGCAGCTTTCCATCAATAGCGGCAGGTTCAGCGTTTGCAGCAAGGGCTGCCAAGGCAGTTGCGGCTCGTAGCGCAATTGCAGCTGCGGATTAAAGTCATAAACTCCCAGCTTTACCCGCACAAAAAGCGCGCGATTGCTGGCGTAGTTGCTTTTCACTTCATTGCGCGCGAGCACAGTCGAAACATAGCTGCGCTTACGCTGATACTCTGGGATCAAGCTGTGCGGCAAGGCATTCCAAAGCGCGAAAATAGCGGCGCTGTCAAAGCCAAGCTGGGTCTTTGGCGATAGCTGCACATGCAAATCATGCGTCAATGCAATCATGACTTGCAGCAAAAAATACTCGGACTGACGCGGCGTAAGGCGGCGCAAGCGTGCTTCGGTTTGCACGTCCAAAAACGTCGGCGCAACCATCAGCACCACCTCAAAGAGTGACTTTTCGGCATATTCTGGCGTGCGCGTCGCATGCAACAGCACCAAATGCAGCGCGGTGCGGCCGTACTGATCGCAGGCATTGACATCAGCACCGAGCGCGATCAAATTTTTCAGCAGGGGGATGTTGCCGGCCAGCGCCGCTAGCATCAGCGGCGTCAAATTCATCCGATTTCGATGATCAACGCCATATTCGCTGCATTCAAACAGCACATCTTTAGATTGACGCTGCGAATACGGCGCTAAGGCGCGCTGCCAAAGCGTGCGCGTCAGCGCGTTCATCTCCGCCATTGAGCCGAAGCGCTCATTTTGCGCCATGAATGCAACGAGCACGGGCTGATGCTGGAAGGCAGCATATTCGAGCAGCTGTTGCTTGGCTTTTTGACCCGGCACACGATCACGAAAAACCTTGATCAGTAGCTCACGCAACGCTTTTTCGTCCTGCACGGGCCACGGCACTTTCTTAGTTTTCAAAACATCGCGGTGGATCGCCTCGGCTTGTTCATGCTTACCTTGCTGCGCCAATCGGTGCGCTTCACGCTGCCAGTCTTCGAGGCTGGACTGTTGCTTGCTTAAGCTTAGCTGTGTCGATAATTCCAGCCCCAGTAGCGCCAACAGCGGATGCTGGGTATCGCTTTCAATCAGATAAACATTTTTTAGCGCGCGTGTGACCGCGACATACAGCGCATTGACGAAAAATTTATAGACTTCTAAAGATTTGTCTTCCTTATCTTTGGCACGTGCGTAACGCAAGTCCTCTTGTGCGAGCGCCCCAGCATCAACACCGTGCGCAATATCGGCGAACACCGCGCGCTGCTCGCTGACAAAGCGAAATAGCACGATATGTTCGTACTCCAGGCCCTTGGCCTCATGCACTGAAAACAGCAGGGGAGTGCCGAACTGCGCGCGCGCGGCGGCTTTATCTTCATCACGCAGCACCAGCACGGCAAAACGTGCGGATTGGCGCGTGTTGTCGTTCATTTCACGCAGAGTTTTGGCGTCAGCCGCCAACAGCGTGACGCTGCCCTCGCTGCCGCTGCCGGGTTGCACCAAATAGTTCGACTCGCGATCAATGGAGCCAAAGCGCGCATGTTTGACCTTGAGGATGCGATTGGCCAATTCGGTGGTGGCGTTGGCGTTGCGAAAATTGGTGCGCAAAATGCGCAACTGTTGCCGCTGGGCTAGCTCTGGATCACGCCAAAATAGCGTTTTTACTTGGCTCCAACTGAAGAAATTCGGATGCACAATTTGGTTTGAATCGCCGCTTAAAATAAACGCACTTGGATGTTTCAGCGTTTTTAAGATCACGCTCAGCTGCGCCGCAGTCAAGTCCTGCACTTCATCGACAACCACAAAATCATAGCGCGCAGTGGCTAACGCGCCGCGTTCATGCGCTGCCAAACTCAGTTCATAGCGTGCATCAGTCTTTAAAAACGCCAGATACTTTTCAAATAGATCAAACACCGATGGCCGCAAATCTGCGCTGTAAATCGACTGTTTTATACCCAGCGCTAGATAGTCGGCGCGCGCCAAAACCGCACCCGGCTGCGCGCAAAGTACGCCGCGAAACTCCTCATACAGCTGATGCGCATCCAATTGTTTGTGCGCCTGCACGCGTGCAAACCAGCTGCGAAAGTGCGGCCAGTCGGCCTCAAGACCGTCCAAAACTTTGAGCGTTTCGAGAAATTCCCGGTAGCTTAGGAATTCGGCGTTTTGCTCGATCAAGGGCTCAGTCGCTATGTATTTTTCGCGCGCGCTACTGGTTAAGAACGCCGAATGCGTTACATACAGCACGTCCCCAGGTAGCGTCTTAAGCTTCTCCAAAATCAGCGCCGTTTTGCCGCTGCCGGCACTGCCGACAAGAATCATCGGTGTCGGGCTGTTGAAGACCTCAAATTGCGAGTCATCTAAAGACAACGGCCTATCCAGCCAAAAAATCTTAGCGCGCTCGGGATGCAGATAGCGCAGTTCAGCGATGCGCTCGTTGCTCAGTTCAGGCGCATGACTTTGCACGTTCGCTGGCGCCACAATATGTTGCTCATCGACCAGCGCGCCGCGCAAAAAGCGAGATTTTGCGTAATCATGCCCAAGCAGCACTTCTAGCATCAACACACAAAGTTCATTTTGATGCCGCACATAGGTGAAAAGCAGCCGATCCGCATAGCCCAGCTTCGCCCGATACAGCGGCCCAAAACGCTGCACATCGCCTTGATTCAAGCTGCGCCCGTGCAGCTTTTTAAGATCCAGCAACGCAAAGTCGGATTTGGCAAAGGCTTCTACGACTTTTTGGTAAGGCGCGCGCACGCGCTCGGTGTCAAAACCGGCATATTCAAGAATTCTCATGATCGAATCGTAGGCTCTCGCGTGGGTTTAAGTGAAGTGAAACCTCAAATTTGCAGGCCTTAGCGACGCCGTTCGGCAATGCCATGTATCCAAGCACAGCAACATAACGGCTATTTGAGGCCATCGCTTAAGAACCTAGCCCTCAAACACCGTCAACTCGACCCGATTGCGACCCGTGCCTTTCACCCGATACAGCGCTTGATCAGCGGCGCTGAGCTGTTCTTCCCAAGGCTTGAGGGCACTGGATAATTGCACGCTGACGCCGATACTGGCCGTGACTAAAATAGGACGCACTAAGCCATCGCTGGTCTTGAGATCAATTGGCGGAATCGAGATCGCTTGACGTAAGCCTTCGGCAAGCTTTTGCGCCTGATTTTTGGACTCGAGGACACCCAGCGCCAGAAATTCTTCCCCGCCCCAGCGCGCCAACGCCCAACCTGGTGGCATCATTGCGCGTAAACGCAGCGCCACGGCTTTGAGCACCGCATCACCGGCGGCATGACCAAAATCATCATTAATGCGTTTGAAATGATCCAGATCAAGCATGATCATGCACGCGCCCGCACTAGCATTTAATGACTCCAACACCGGTTGCGCGCCATAGCGATTACTGAGGCCGGTAAGTGCATCCGTTTGTGCCGCTAGCCTTAGCTGTTCGGCTTGTGCAAGCAACATCGCGTTCATAGACGCGGTCGCGCGAATGCGTGTGTGCAGCGCAAATAGGCCACCGGCAAGTGCCAAACCAAACGCCACGAGACCGATGAATATCCATTTTTGCCGCTCACCGCTGAGGCGTTCCAAATTGCGCTCGCGGCTCAGTAGTTCCACATCCGCTTCCAGCGCGCGGCGTTTCATGCTGGCTTCCAAATCGGCAATGCGCCGACTCGTCAGCGTTGTTGCCAGTGATTGATTTAACGCGCTGTACTCCGCGTTCGCCAAATAAGCCCCATGCGCGTCGCCTGCGCCAAACAGCGCCTGCGATTGCGCCTCTAAAGCGTCGCGTTCCAGCAGGCGATCGCCCATTTTTCGTGATTGGCTTAAGACAGGCTGGGCCAGCTCGACCGCCTCGGGCCAGCGTTTCAGCTGAATCAGTAGCCGCAACTTGGTGAGCAATTTAGTTTGGATCGAGCGCGCGCCATCAATCGAGCGGCCGCGCTCAATCGCCATGGCGAGCGTCGCCAATGCCGCCTCAGGCCGGCCGCGCGCACTGAGTATTTGTGCGCGGCGCAAGAAACCAGCCGCCGCCTCGGAGCCGCCGCCGTTCGCTTCGGCCAGCATAATCGCCTCAGTAGCCCCGGCATCGGCAGCGTCCAATGCCTTTGAGCGCAGCTGTAAACTGGCTAAATCGAGTAAAAATTCGGCGCGTTTAACCTGCGCGTCGGCGGGTAATGCGGCAAGCGCCTGAGCGACAAAATCTTTCGCGGGCTCAAAATCGTCCAATTCGGAATAAATTCTGGCGATTCGCACCAAACTTTCCGCGACATCACTTTGTTTGCCAATTTCACGCGCAATACGCAATGCTTTGGTATGACCATCCAGCGCCTGATACAGCTCGCCGCTGCGCCGGCGCAGGGTGGAAATCGCGTTTAGACTTTCCACTTGCCCGAAGCGATCGCCTATTTTTTCGCGCAACTCCAAGGCGCGCTGATGCAGCTTCATGGCATCACTGTAGCTGCCTTCTCGGCGTCTGCACGCGCCGAGCAAGGCCAAGGTACGCGCTTCCCAAAGCGGCAAGCCGCGGCCGGCACTAAGCCGCTGCATTTCTGTCAACACCAAATGCGCTTGCGCAAAGCGAATTTGTTCGATGTCTGCCTCTGCCGCCGCTTCTAAGGCACTGAACAGCAAATTCGCATCCGGCTCAAGCCGCGCTCGGTCAATGGCGGCAGTATTGCTCTGTAATGCCAAATCTGGCTTGCCTGAGCGAATTTGCAGTTTTGCCAACTCGATGAGTGCGAAGGTAGCTAAGGTGCCGTCGGTGTCGACGCTCAATGCTTGCGCGCGGGCAACTTGCCCGGCCAATGTTGGGCTAGGGAATGCCATCAAACTGCGGATTTCTGCCGGCATTGGCCGCATTGGATCCGTATCCGCCAAAGCACGGCCCAAACTAAAGCATTGGCCCAAAAGCGTGATGATCGCGAGGATTGCGTATCGACTTAGCATGCGCTGCATTGAGCAAAATTCCAAAAAATGCACGGTTTTAACGACTGCACTGAAGCTAGAGACTGCACTGAATCTAAAGACTGCACTAAATCTAAAGACTGCACTGAATCTAAAAAATGTACTGAAGGAAAGTACTGAGCCCTATTACCGAAAAGGCCGCGTGAAAGTTCGAGTGCCCGCAAAATGCTAATAGTGCGCCGAGACCGAGTCTAAAATCCAGGGCTTAGCCTGTTAGACTGCGCGCCGATAAAGAATTAGGCCTAATTTAGGCAAGGATGCCTGCAAGAATGATTTTGTTGAACCCGCACCGCCTGTTGCGCGCCCGACTATGAGCGCAACCATTATTTTAAAAAATTTGCGCGTGGCATCTGTGATCGGTGTGTACGAGCGGGAAAAAGCCGCTGCACAAACCTTGAAATTGGATTTGGAATTGAGTTTGCGTTCGGCAAACGCCTCAATCTCAGACAACTTGCGCGACACCGTCGACTACGACACGCTAATCAAGGCCATTCGCGAGTTTGCGCGCGCACACACGCATGAACTTTTGGAACGTTTCACCTACGCCTTGGCGCAGCACCTGCTGGCTAGTTTTCCGCTCAAACATGTGCAAATCACGGCCTGGAAGGAAATCGCTGCACACGCGCCCACCGATATTGCCGTGCGGGTGAATATGGCCGCTGGTGAATCCTGGCGTATGAGCCCGCCACGCGGCTTTGAGGATGATCGCTACAATGATTGAGTCGGATCAAACAGAGCTTGCGCCAGATGAGGATTTCACCGAACTGCTGGCAGCGCAACCGATCGAACGGCTTGAGCGTGATGGCACGCATTACACCTTATTAGGGACCGCGCACGTTTCCAAAGCCAGCGCGGACGCCGTGCTCGCGTTGCTAAAAACAGAAAGCTTTGACGCCGTGGCGATTGAGCTTGACGCCGCGCGTTTTCAAGCGCTAAAAGACCCAGACAGTTATAAGAAGCTTGATTTAATTGAAGTATTCAAGACCGGCAAAACGATTTTAGTGGCGGCAAATTTGGCGCTAGGCGCGTATCAGCGCCGTCTGGCCGAGCAAGTCGGCATTGAGCCGGGTAGTGAAATGCTGGCGGCTGATGTCGGCGCGACTCAGCTTGGTTTACCGACGCTGCTGATTGATCGCGATGTCGGCCTGACCCTAGCACGCTGCCGGGCGGCGCTGGGGTTTTGGGGCGGCGCAAAACTGATCACCGGCAGTGCGCTCAGCGTTTTTTCGGAAGATGAAATCGCGCCAGAAGAGATCGAAAAACTTAAAACTGGCGATATGTTGCGCTCCACCTTCGGCGATTTCGCAACTGAATCACCGGCGCTATTCGACGCATTGATCGCCGAGCGCGATCAGTTCATGGCGGCAAAATTGCGCGAGCTAAGCGCCGAGCACGGCTACAAGCGGGTGCTCGCGGTCGTGGGCGCTGGGCATTTGGCTGGCATGGTGGAGGCGCTCAAGGTCGGCTTTGAGGCGCCGAGCGTGGTCATTGAGCGCGTCAGTGCGAAGCCCAAGCCGTCCATGTGGCCGAAAATTATAGGCTGGCTGATTATTCTGATCTTGATTGGCGGTATGGCTTGGGGCTTTCACAAAGGCTTTGATCAAGGCAAAGATAAATTGGTGCTGTATTTATCAATGACCGCAGGCGGTGCTTTCATCGGCGCGATGATCGCGCGCGCAAACATTTTCAGCGCGCTGGCCGGTGCGATTAGCGCGCCACTCACTGTGCTGCATCCAGCGATATCCTCAGGCATGGTCAGTGGCGCGGTTGAGGTTTGGCTACGTCGGCCAACGGTGCAGGATTTTGAGGCGCTGAGAGTCGATTTGCGTGATACCGCAGGCTGGTTTAGAAATAAAGTTTCGCGGGTGCTGCTGGTTTTTTTATTGACCAACTTATTCACCATGATCGGCCTTTGGATTACCGTTTTTAGCTACATCTATAAAGTGGCGATTTGGTTTTTTAACCTTGTCGTTAGTTTTTTTGCAGCCATTGTTGCTTACTTCTGAGTTCGGCCTGCTGTTGAGCAAGGCTTAAATTTTCGATTAAAAAGGTTTCCCTATGTTAGGTTTCTTAAAAAAGTTCTTCTTGCCCGATGAAATGGCCACTCGCCCAGCCGCTAAGGTCGCAAAAACAGGCAAGCAGTTATCCAAGCCAGTTGCTGCGCCGCGCAAAGCTGCGCCGAGCAACCCTATTGATGCGCTGGCTTCGATCAAAAGCCCAGATGTTGAGGTGCGCAAAGCCGCGCTGACTGCGATTGATGATCTGACCGTTTTAAGTGACCGCGCCCAGAATGATAGCGATGCCAAAATCAAACAAATCGCGCTGGCGAAGCTAAAAGTAGAGCTGATTTCGCCGCGTCGAAACTTAAGCGAACGCACACGGGTATTGAACGTCGTCGATAGCGCAACGCTTGAATATGTCGCGAAAAGCGCGCCCGAGGCCGAATTGCGCCGCGCCGCGTTGGCAAAAATCACCCGCAATGGTTTTCTGGGCGACCGTGCAATCAGCGACCCTGACAGCGCAATTCGTTTGGAGTTGATCCAGCGCATTGAAGCACCGAATACGCTTGAGCGCATTAGCGAAGCGGCACGCACCAAAGACAAAGCCGTGTATCGCGCCGCCAGTGAAAAACTCAGCGCCGCGAAATTTGCAGCGGGCGACCAAAAAGAGTTGGATACGCGTGCGCTGGCGCTTTGCGCTGCACTAGAAGCGTTACTGCGCAATCCGCCAAGTGATGTCGAAGCCAAATTAGCGGCGATTGACAAGGATTGGCAAGCACTGTCAGAAAAGGCGTCAAGCGCACTCGCGATAAGATTTAACGGCACACGCGGCACACTGGAGCGCATTGTGCATCCGCCTGAGCCCGCCCAAGTTGTCGAACAAACGGCAGCTGAAGCGCCGGAAACAAGCGCGATTGTGTTGAGTTCCGGACTGGACTTAGAACTTGCCGATGCCATGCGCCGAGTTAGCGATGCGATTGCGGCAGAGCACGTGCGTCTGGACACGCTCGATTCCCTGCAGCGCAGCGTCGATGCCCGCTTTGCCGCCATACAAGCCAGCAGCGACGATGTCGCGGCAATGGCAAATATCCGGGCGCAGCTTGCGGCGGCGCGTGATTCCATACGCGCTGACGCCGCCACGCGCCAAGCAAAAGTCGACGCGCAAGCGGATGCGGCGCGCGCGCTGATCAAGAAGTTCGCCGACGCCGTCGAAGCCGGTGATTTGGCTGCGGCGCGCGCGCAAGAAAAACTACTCGATGCGAAAAAATCCGAACTGGGTGCGGTACTTGCAGCCGCCGACAAACGCAGCTTAGGCGATGCCAAAGCCAAGCTCGGTAAGTTGCTGGGCTGGGAACGTTGGAGTGCGAATAAACACCGGATCGAGCTTTGTGACGAAGCGCAGGCGTTAGCGGCATCGGGGCTACATCCCGATGCGTTGCAGGCAAAAATCACCGAGTTGAAGGCACGTTGGGCCGAGTTGGATAAGCTCGATGGCTTGGACGCGGAAGCGGCAAAGGCGTTGGGCATAGGCAAGCGCTTTCGTGCACTGTGCTTTGAGGCAATCAAGCCTGCGCAAGGTTATTTTGACAAGCGCAAAGAATTGCGAGGTTTGAAGCGCGAGGAAACCGAAATCCTGATCACGCGCGCGCAAGCGATTTTAGCCAGCGAAGAAATCGCTACGCCCAAAACCCTGTTGGACGCACGCGGCGATCTGTCCGAGCGCATGCGCAATTTGGACCAGCTGGACCCAAAAGCACGCGCCGTGCTGTCTAAGCAAATTCGTGAAATCAATGATGGCTTGAGCGAAAAGCTCAACGAGCAGCGCAAAGTCGCTGAAACTGACAAACGCAAGTTAATCGCGCGCTTGCGCCGCGATTTGATTGGTGCTGAACCCGGTGCCGCAATTGCTGCGGCAAAAACCGCGCAATCAGAATGGAAAACCTTAAGCCGAGCAGATCGTAAAATTGAAGATGAGCTATGGGCGGAACTACGCGGCTTGGTCGACCCGCATTTTGCCAGCGCCAAAGCCGCTGACGAAAAGCTACGCGTGGCGGAAACTGAGAAAGCTGCCGCAGCCGAGGACATTATCAACCGCACCCGCGCTTTAGTCAGCGATGTGCAAGCCGAGCACAGTGTCGCAAGCGCGCTGGAAAAACTCGAAAACGAGTGGCGCGCGCATATGCAGGCGGATGTGCCAGTGGAAAAGCCAAATGCGCGGCGTGAAGGTGGCCGCGATGTTGCCGGGCGCGACGGCTTTGGCCGCGATGACCGGGGTGCTAAGGCCGGTGGCAAAGGCGGCGCGCGCGGCGATGATCGCCATGTTGAGCGTGATCGCGAACGCAGCAAAGATCGTGCGTTCGATGCTGCAGTCGCGCAGGTGCAGCAAGCGGTTGCCGCTGTTGAAGCCAACAAACTAATCGCGCAGCGGCAATTAGCGGTGCAAAAAAGTGCGCTGTGCCTTGAACTCGAAAGCGCATGGTTGGCCGGTGCCGCCGTCGAGTTTTCCGACATTCGTGCGCGCTGGGACGCCTTAGCGAGCCTGCCCGCCGCGCAAGAATCGGCATTAAGCAGGCGCTTTGAAGCCACCCTGGCCAGTGCCCAAAGTGGTGCTGTCGCAGATGCAGCGCAGCTAGAGCAAAATGCCGGCCAAGCGGCGGCAATTGCCATGGCGTTGGAATATCTAACCGGTCGTGAATCACCGGCCGCCTTAAAAGCGCAACGTATGCAATACCAAGTGCAGCGACTAAGCACCAAACTCAGCCAAGGCAGCAGCGAGAGCGCTGAAGCCGAAATCGCGCGGCTAAGCAGCGAATGGTTGGCTCTAGGGCCATTGGCCAGCGATGTACGCGCCGTGCTCAGTGCGCGAATAGGCGGTTAGGCACCTTTGCATACTGGGATATTTGCAACCATCAACTTCTGTCTACAATCGCAGCCCAAAATCGTCATTAAAGGAACCCACCCTGAGCCCCCCCTACCCTCGCGACCTAATCGGCTACGGCGCCACGCCGCCCCACCCGCATTGGCCGAACGATGCGCGTATCGCGATCTCGTTTGTGCTCAATTATGAGGAAGGCGGGGAGCGCAATATTTTGCATGGCGATAAGGAATCCGAGGCGTTTTTGTCGGAACTGGTGGCGGCGCAGCCTTTGCTGGGCGCGCGCAATTTATGTATGGAGTCTTTGTACGAATACGGCAGCCGCGCTGGCGTGTGGCGCGTTCTGAAGCTATTCGAGAAGTTCGAGATTCCTTTGACTGTGTTCGCGGTGGCGATGGCGGCACAGCGCCACCCGGAGCTGATTCGCGCGATGGCAGCGGCGGGGCACGAAATCTGCAGCCACGGCTATCGCTGGATTGACTACCAGCACGTCACCGAAGCCGAAGAACGTGCGCATATTTTTGAAGCGGTAAGCATTCTGACCGAGATTACCGGCGTGCGTCCGCTGGGTTGGTACACCGGCCGCACCGGCCCGAATACCAGGCGTTTGGTGTTGGAAGAAGCTGGCTTTTTATATGACAGCGACACGTACGACGATGATTTGCCGTATTGGGAGCCAAGTGGCCCGACCAATCCAGACGGAAACGCACACGTCGTTATTCCCTACACGCTCGACACCAACGATATGCGTTTCACGCAGGTGCAGGGTTTTAATAGCGGCGATGATTTTTATACTTATCTCAAAGATGCTTTTGATGTGCTGTACGCCGAGGGTGCCGGTGGCGCGCCGAAGATGCTGTCGATTGGTCTGCACTGCCGCTTAATTGGCCGCCCTGCCCGTTTGGCGGCGCTGCAGCGGTTTATCGAATATGTCAGCACGCATGATCAAGTGTGGTTTGCGCGCCGTATTGATATTGCAAAGCATTGGCACAGGACGCATCCGCATTTCACACACAATGAATCTTCAACGGCGATGAGCAACTTTAAAACCTTGATCCCAAGCAAATTGTTGCGCGCAGAATTTGTTGCTGCATTTAGCGATATTTATGAGCACTCGCCGTGGGTTGCCGAAAAAACTTTTGATGAGGGCCTGGATGCCAGCGTAAACCTCATTGAAGGCCTGCATCAGCGCATGAGCGCGCACATGCTCGACGCCGATAAAGGCTTGCAATTGGCGCTGATCAACGCGCACCCAGATTTGGCCGGCCAAGCCGCGGTGCGCGGTGAGTTGACCGAGGCCAGTACTACGGAGCAATCGGGCGCGGGAATTCACTTGTGTACCGAGTCAGAGTTTGCCCGCTTCACTGAGTTAAACGATGCCTATAAAGCCAAATTCGGCTTCCCTTTTATCATGGCGGTGAAAGGCAGCAATCGGCACCAAATTCTGGCGGCGTTTGAGGAGCGAATCCACAACGAGGCAGAAACAGAATTTAGCCGCGCACTGGCCGAGATCAACAAGATCGCGCTGTTTCGGCTACAAACGCTTTAATCAATTATTTCCCTAATCGAAACCCACTTAATGAAAGCGTCTGCTGCAGCATTTGAAAAATACGTCAATTTAGCCGATGCCCGCCTCGGCACTCGCGCTATTTCGGTCACCGATGACTGGTTTGCCGAAGTCAACCGATTGTTTCAGCCTACACCCGCCGTATGGAAAGAAGGCGTGTTCGACGACAACGGCAAATGGATGGACGGCTGGGAATCGCGGCGCAAGCGCTTTGAAGGTTTTGACAGTTGCGTGATTCAGCTCGGCGTCGCGGGCAGCATTAAAGGCGTGGACATTGACACCAGTTTCTTCACCGGCAACTTCCCGCCCTCGGCATCGCTGGAAGCCTGCTTCATCGCGTCCGGCGACCCAGATGCAAGCACTGAGTGGACCGAAGTTTTGCCAGCAGTAGAGCTGCAGGGCAATAGCCATCACTACCACGAAATACTGGCTCAAGAAAAACGGGCGACGCCCGCCTACACGCATCTGCGTTTTAATATCTACCCAGACGGTGGCGTGGCACGTTTGCGCGTGCACGGCATCCCATTCCGCGATTGGGCCAATGTTGGCAGCGACGAACAACTTGACCTTGCCAGCGCGTTAAATGGTGGCCGCGCCCTCGCCTGCTCGGATGAACATTATGGGCGTATGGGCAATCTGCTTAACCCAGGGCGCGGGGTCAATATGGGCGACGGCTGGGAAACCGCGCGCCGCCGCACACCAGGCAATGATTGGGTGATCATTGCGCTCGGGCATCCTGGCCAGATTGAACGCGTTGTCGTCGACACGCTGCACTTTAAAGGCAACTATCCGGATAGCTGTTCAATTCAGGCAGCTTTTGTCAAAGGCGGCACCGATAGCCAAATCGAAACGCAGAGCTTATTTTGGCGCGAACTGTTGCCCGCACAAAAACTGTCCATGCACGCCGAGCACGAGTTCGCCGAACAAATTAAGGCCTTGGGGCCGATTACGCACATTCGCCTAAACGTGTTTCCGGACGGCGGCGTTAGTCGCTTACGGCTGTTTGGTACGCTGGCCAAATAACTAAGAAGATTTCGTAATGCGCACACTGCTAATTGAGCCACTGACCAAACACGCCTTTGCACCTTTCGGTGAGGTAATCGAAACCGATGGCAGCGCGCATTTTATGATCAATAGCGGCTCCACCCGGCGTTATCACAAACTGGCTACGGTCGAAACTTCGGCACCAGAAGACCAAGCCATCATCAGTATTTTTAGCACGCAAGCGCTGCCAATGCCCATGACGATCCGCATGCTAGAACGCCATCCGCTCGGCAGTCAGGCATTTATTCCGTTGCTCGGCAATCCGTTTCTGATTGTCGTAGCACCGGCTGCGTCTTCGCCCGAGCTTGAGTCCGTGCGCGCGTTTCGCAGCAATGGCCGTCAAGGCGTGAATTACCATCGCGGCGTGTGGCACCACCCGGTAATGGCGCTTACTACGAATGACGATTTTCTAGTTGTGGATCGCAGCGGTGCAGGCAACAACTGTGACGAGTATTTTTTTGATGAGGAAGCTTATTTGTTGCTCGATCCCAACTGCTGAAAATCACGCCGCTGCACAACTATTTAGCAGCAGAAACCGCTACTCCCAAAGATCGCCCATCACAAAGGGCAATGCATCAAAGGGCTCGGCAAACACCGCTTCGCTGCCCGCGAACGTATTTTGCAAAATCCATTTCGCGGGTTGCTGCTGGCCCAACATAAATACTTCTAGGGTTTGCTCAGACGGGTCGATCAGCCAGGCATAACGCACACCCGCACTGGCATAACGTGGCATTTTCACGCCGCGATCAATACGGGCGTTGCCGGGTGAAAGCACTTCGCAAATCCAATCGGGTGCAACGTCAATAAAGGCGGTGTCTGGTAACTTGGGCAGGCGCTCGCGCCGCCACGCCGCCAAATCCGGCACCAGGACGTCGCCCAACAAATGCAGCTCAGGCTCGATCAAAAAAATCCAGCCGCCCGGGCCACTTCTGCCACGTCCAAACGGTGATCGCAATGCATCGCTAATGCCGCCAATCGCAAGCGAATGCTTGGGCGCAGGCCTAGGCTGGGTGTAAAGCACGCCTTGAATCAGCTCGGCAACCAAATGCGGCGGCGCATCAAGCACATCATTATACGTCGCGAATTTTCGGGCAGCGTTCATGGCCAAAGCATACATCTAATATTGACGGGTTTTAGCCACTCGTTCGCCACAGTGGTTAAACTCCGCCACGAACCGCCTGACCCACGCCAACGCTGCGACGACGAGCGCCGCACCGATAGATCGCAATTGCGCGACCGCAATGAGGTAAGAACTTGGAAGCACATCTTTTTGAATGGCTAAATTTGAGTGTACGCTGGATTCATATGATCACCGGCGTCGCTTGGATTGGTGCCTCGTTTTACTTCGTTTGGCTGGAAAATAATCTCAACCGCGTCAACCCGACGGATGGTTTGGCGGGCGATTTATGGGCGATCCACGGCGGCGGCATCTATCATTTGCAGAAATATAAGCTGGCACCACCGAGCATGCCGGAGCACCTGCACTGGTTTAAGTGGGAAGCCTATTTCACCTGGATGTCCGGAATTGTGCTGATGATGCTGGTGTTTTATCTGCATCCCACGCTGTATTTAATTGCGCCAGGCAGTGATATGGCCCCCTCTGCCGCCATTGTGACGGGCTTGGGCGCAATCGTGCTGGGCTATATGGTGTACCACTTGCTGTGTGACTCAGCCCTAGGAAAGGCCCCGGTAACCTTAAGTTTCGTGCTGTTTATGCTGCTGGTTGCCGCCGGATATGGCTTTAGCACCGTCTTTAGCGGCCGCGCAGCGTATCTGCATGTGGGTGCGATTATCGGCACGATTATGGTCGGCAATGTGTTTTTTACCATTATGCCCGCACAGCGCGCGCTGGTAAAAGCCATTGAAGAAGGCCGCACGCCAGACCCGGCACTGCCCGCCAAAGGTTTGCTGCGCTCACGCCACAATAACTATTTCACCCTGCCGGTGCTGTTTATCATGATCAGCAACCACTTCCCCAGCACTTATGGCAGTCAATATAACTGGCTAATCCTGGCTGGAATTGGCGTCATTGCGGTCATGGTGCGGCATTATTTCAACACCCGGCAAAAAAGTCAGCAATATGCCTGGACCTTACCGGCTGCAGCTTTGGGCATGATTTGCCTTGCTTATGTGACGGGGCCGAGGCCTGCGCCAGCAGTCGCGGCTGTTTCAACCAGCGCAGTTACAGGAAGCCCGCTGACAATGACTGGCACAGAAACCAGTTCAACTGCCGCGCCTAGCACCACCGTATCTTTCGCAGCGGTGCAAAGCATCATCCAGGAACGCTGTGTTAGCTGCCACGCCGCCAAGCCCAGCAGCCCATTATTTAGCGCGCCACCGGGCGGGGTGATGTTTGATACACCGCAGCAAATACAGGCATCTGCGCCGCGTATTCATGCACAGTCGGTTGCTAGCCAAATCATGCCCTTGGGCAACATGACCAAGATGACACCTGAGGAGCGCGAATTGCTGGGCGTCTGGGTTATGAGTGGGGCTAAGCTTGAATAAGACGCGTTAGGCCACTGCGCAACACTAGAACAGCGAATTGCCAGCAAATGATAGCAGTGCTATCATTGCCAAAATTCAGGAGATAGGCTAATGGCACAACTACTCGTTCGCAGCATTGATGACGATTTAGTGGATCGGCTCAAAGAACGCGCGACGGCAAATCAACGCAGCGCGGAGGCGGAGCACCGACAAATTTTGCAGCATGCCTTGCAGGCAACTAAACGTCGCAGCTTAGCCGAGGTACTGGCAACGATGCCAGATGTCGGTATCGATGCGGATTTTGCCCGCGCGAATTAGCCTGAAAAGATTTTGCGATGTATCTAATCGACACCAATGTGATTAGCGAATTGCGTAAAAATTCACGCGCAAATCCCGGCGTCCTTGAGTTTTTTAGCGAAATTACCGCCAATGCGACCGCAATTTATTTATCCGCAATTACCATTGGCGAACTTCGACGCGGTGTTGAAATAATTCGCCATCGCAGAGATTGGCTACAGGCCGCGCAGTTGGAATCTTGGTTGAATGACATTTGCATGGAATTTAACCATGCAATCCTCGGGCTAGACGAACAAATTGCACAGGTGTGGGGCAAGCTTCAAGTGCCCAATCCGGAAAATGCAATCGACAAACAGATTGCGGCAACTGCGCTAATTCATGATTTGACTGTAGTCACCCGCAACATAAAGCACTTTCACAGCACAGGTGTGCGCTGTATCAATCCGTTTCGGTTGGATTACTCGAACTGATTATGAAAACAAATCCAGGCCAAGAGCCAGCCGAAACCAAAACAAATTTGCAGCTGGCCACTAAGCTGGCTAATTCTTGCAACCTATTTCGCCACCGCCGGTTGCATCAAGCGATCCACATAGGCAATGGCAATCGCGGAAACAACAAATACCAGGTGAATGATCGTTTGCCACATAATTTGATCGTTGCTGAGCTTTGAGTGCGCCGCCCCTGCTTCAATAAAGGTTTTCAAAAGGTGAATCGAGCTAATGCCAATGATCGCAGTGGCGAGTTTGACCTTTAACACGGCGGCGTTGACATGGCTCAACCATTCTGGTTGATCCGGGTGCCCGGCTAAATTTAGCCGCGAAACAAAGGTTTCATAGCCGCCGACAATCACCATAACCAATAGATTCGAGATCATCACCACGTCGATCAAGCCTAAAACCGTCAGCATTAGCATGGTTTCCGCATTGTGCTGCACGACCCCAGCGATGGGCTCAACGTGCCCGAAAGTGGCATGCATTAAGTGCATCAGCTCACGCACAAATTGCACTACGTAAATAGCTTGGGCTACGATCAAGCCCAAATAAAGTGGCAGCTGCAGCCAACGCGAAGAAAAGATCAGCGCGGCTAGTGGCGTTAGCTTGACGGGTTTGCCCTCGACGGCAACGTGCGGCGTTCCAGTACTCATAAGTGCAGGCTCAGTTTGAATTTGATCTTCAAGTTTAGCGCACACGTGCTTAAGTTGTGTCCAGGTGAACTGCTTGCAATTGCACCGATTCGGCACTACCTCCAAGCGATGACATCGACGCCCAACAATACCGCTACGGCCCAGCCCGCAAATGCCGAGCAGCTCGCCAGCAAGATTGACGCGGCAAATAATTCCAGCCCCGCAGGAATTCGCCGCGCACTCAGCATGCTCATGCCGTATTTGTGGCGCTATCGCGGCCGCGTCGCCCTGATTTTGCTGAGTTTGAGTATCGCCAAAGTTGCCAATCTGGGCATCCCGATCACCTTCAAGCACATTATTGACGCGCTGGACCCAAAACTTGCGCCCTTGGCGGTGCCGATGGCGATGCTTTTGGCGTATGGCGCGTTAAGACTTTCCTCGACGCTATTTAATGAAGTGCGCGGGCTATTGTTTGCCGTGGTTTCCACGCGCGCGCGGCGGGAGGCTGCGCTCAACACATTTAATCATTTGCACCGCTTAAGCCTGCGTTTTCATCTGGAACGTAAAACCGGCGGGCTGTCGCGCGCGATTGAGCGCGGCACCGGCGCGATTGAGGACTTTTTGTATTACTCAACCGTCAGCATTATTCCGATCATTCTGGAAGTAACGTTGGCACTGGCTTGGCTGCTGTGGTTTTACCCAGCAAAATTTGCGGTATTGACCCTAGTCACCTTGGTCATTTACGTCTATGTGACGCTAAAAATCACCGACTGGCGCACCGCTTACTACCGTGCCGGCAATGAAGCCGATCAAGAAGCAAATTCACTCGCGGTCGATAGCCTGCTCAATTTTGAGACCGTCAAATATTTCAACAATGAAGCCTTCGAGGCAGCGCGTTACGACGTCGCCTTAGGCAAATACGAAAAGGCGGCGCGCAAAAGCTGGCTGACGCTGACCGCATTAAACGCCGCACAAGCCGCCACCATTGCGCTTGGCTTGACCGTGTTGATGTGGTTAGCCGCCGCTGAGGTCGCAGGTGGCCGCATGAGTGTCGGTGATTTAGTGCTGGTCAACACCATGCTTTTGCAGCTTTACACGCCACTTTCTTTTTTAGGCATGATGTATCGCGACGTCAAGCAAGCGTTGACTGATATGGAGCGCATGTTCGCGCTAATGGACATACCGCTGGATGTTAGCGACGCGCCTGAGGCTGCGGTTCTGGCAACCGCTGCGTTGATTAGCAAAGGCGCATCGATCCAGTTCAAAAATGTCGGCTTTGCCTATGACGAGCGCCGTCAAATTCTCAAAAATTTGAGCTTCACGGTGCCCGCCGGTAAAAACGTTGCGGTGGTTGGCCCTAGCGGCGCGGGCAAAAGCACCTTGGCGCGATTGCTATATCGATTTTACGACATCAACTCTGGCAGCATTCAAATTGACGGCGTCGATGTACGCGAATTGACGCAACTCAGCTTGCGCCAGGCGATTGGCATCGTGCCGCAAGATACGGTGCTGTTCAACGAATCGATCTATTACAACATCGCATACGGTCGTACCGATGCCAGCCGCGAGCAAGTCTTTGACGCGGCAAAAGCGGCGCAAATTCACGACTTTGTGCTCGCTTTACCTGATGGCTATGAAAGCGCCGTCGGTGAGCGCGGGTTAAAACTCTCCGGCGGTGAAAAACAACGCGTGGCGATTGCACGCGCCATTTTGAAAGCCCCGCCGATTTTGATATTCGATGAAGCCACCTCCGCGCTCGATTCCACCACCGAACGCGCGATCCAAAGCCAGCTCGATGCCATTGCACGCGGGCGCACGACTCTCACGGTAGCGCACCGGCTGTCCACCGTAGTCAATGCCGATCAAATTTTGGTGCTAGTCGATGGGGAAATCGCCGAATCTGGTACGCATGAAGAACTGCTCGCCAAAGCCGGTGAATATGCACGTATGTGGGCTTTGCAGCAGCGCGAGGTGTTGGAATTTTCGACGCATCACGCTTTACGTTAATAATGCATTGCGTTACTATTGCGAATGATCAAATCGTTCCAATGCGCCGAAACCGAAGCGCTGGCCAAGGGCGACCGTGTCAGGCGCTTTGTTAACATCGCCGAAGTAGCCCGCAGAAAGCTTAGGCAGCTTGAGGTTGCAGATCGTTTAGACGATCTGCGGGTACCACCTGGGAATCGGCTAGAAGCGTTGAAGGGCGACCGAGCGGGAAAATACAGCATCAGAATCAACGATCAATGGCGTGTCTGTTTTCTTTGGACGCTGACGGGCGCTGAAGATGTAGAGATTGTGGACTACCACTAAAGAGAGGCACACATGAGCAAACTCGATCCCGTTACCCCTGGTGAACTCCTGCTGGAAGAGTTCCTCAAGCCTATGGCCATTAGCCAGTATCGGCTAGCCAAGGAGATAGGTGTCCCGGCGCAGCGCATTGGCGATATCGTACTTGGAAAGCGCACGGTCACAGCCGACACTGATCTACGGCTTTGCCGTTTCTTTGGCTTGTCCAACGGCTATTGGTTGCGCGCACAAGCTGTCTTCGACACTGAGTCCACAGAGCGTAAAATTGGTGCCACATTGGAAACAATCAGACCTTGGGCAACGTATTTAGCCCAGCAACAGGATCCAGCGGCCAACCCGCCCGCTGATCGCGGCTGAACCCAGGCGTTAAATCGCGCACATGGGCTGTAAGCCCATTCCATAACAGCCTGGGTAACGCCCCAGGAATACGAACCCGTAAATATTTAAGGGCTGAAAGCCCGCTCTATTGAATAGCTTTCGAGTTGCTCGCGCGGCGCATAGCGACGTGCGCTGGCGTGCCTACGAACCAAACATGTCGTTTATTTCCTGCTCGAAATCTTTTTTGAGATCTAATTTGAGTTCGCCTTGTGGCGCAACCCACCTAATGGATGCAATCCCGCGTCAACTAATGGCGCTGCTACGAGTTCAACCAGCGTAAAGAGTTGCGTTTTCGCTTCGGGAATATTGATTATTTCGGTAGCCATCTGCTGTGACCTCTGTGTCCAGGCGGCATTAGTTTACCGAAACGCCAAAAGCGCGGTGATGATCGCGCCTAACCCGCCAAACTAAACGGCGTCATCGTTCGATCAAGCTCTTTAACCTTATGTTGCGTTTGATAATCCAGCAAACAGTGCTGGCAGGTTTTTTCGCACTTCGCTGGACAGTCTGGAATTCACGCACTCGGTAAATCAGCTTAGGCAAAAGCGATTGCGCTTGGCTGCTGTAGCCTGCGCCGCCGCTGGCCTGATCAAAAAAACCACTGCAGACCAATATCCGAGTGTCTACTTTGAGCAATTCCCGTCTAAACTGTAGCTTGGGATCCGCATTGCGGTTTTTTAAATCGTTGGCCTCAGACAGGTTGATCGTGCCTTGGCAAATAAGATTCATACACACTACGACAACTTAAAGGTCGCAAGAAATGCGCCCATTGAGGTAATCCGCGCCGCATATAAGACTTTGTCCCAAAAATATCATCCGGATAAAAACGGTAATACTGCTGAATCAACAAGGTACATGCCGCTGATTAACGCTTCGTACGATGTACTTTCAGATGCCGGGAAACGGCGCGAGCACGACGAGTGGATCAGGCGGCAGAAAAGTCCTCTTGAAGATGAGCCGCGACGTGATCACAGCTCAAACGACAAGGGTACGGAAACTAACCCGAATTATATGCCCCCATTATCTGGTCAGTGTAGTTACTGGGAGCTACCTGAACTGGTTAGAGGGCGGCTAATTGAACGGATATCAGGCAAAGAAAAGGACCAGTTGGCGATTGATCTGAACAAGCAAGAAATGAAATATGCGGGTATTATTTTTTACCCTGTTGGTTTCTGTTCGTCATTTACTTAGCAATGGATACCAAATGGTCGGAAGATACTATGCTCTTGTTGATGGGCGTTTCTGTGTTGGTTGCGATTGGGATTTCTTATAGCGCTGCATGGCTATGGGAATGGAAAAATTCCCCAGTTAAGAATTGGCTTTTGATTACGCCGTTATACATGATCAAAACCGATTTAGATCTCGTGCGATATTGGCCCATATGGACTGTTTCGGAAATTAGGGCTACCCACAATCATCACAATGGCTCCTACAAAAACACCTCATTGAGCATGAAATTGGATGGTGTTGCTCACAGCTTTGTACTATCGCAAAAGCGAACTTACGGGGAACTAATTGAAAAGTTGCGTTTATTTGACAAAAAATTCCGCGCTGCCGCGAATGTGGGCAACATGGAATACTTGGTTGGCCAGGATGATTTTGTTTTACATCGATTTGCCAAAGAAAGCCCTAACCCACATTCAGTAAAAAGACATACCAAGCTAAAATTTTTTACCAGTGCAATGGCAGCATGCGCAGTTATTTGGTTTATTTCTGTAAATATTAATAATTCTAGGCCTATGGCTGAGGCACCATATAGGCAGCCATATGTTTCTGAGGCACCAATATCTGTTCCACTCGAAGAGCCACGAATCGCAGTCCCAAGTTATGTGCGACCCAAAACCTCTTCAAACGGACAAGCATGGCCTGTAAAGTCAAGTTATGTGAGTGGCTACAAGATACTCCACGCTGACGGACTTTCCAGCGTAACTATTGATAATTCACGCAATAATTCGGACGTGTTTGTAAAATTAGTTTCGATAGATTCCGCAAAAGCGTTTCCAGTTCGTCAGTTCTTCGTTAATGCATTTGGCACTTTCATAGTTAACAAAGTACGAGCTGGAAATTATGATGTTCGGTACAAAGATTTGGACCTTGGATCTATTTCAAAGTCGGAGCCATTTGAATTGACTGAAATACCGACCAATGACGGGGTTGAGTACAGCACAATGTCAATGACCTTGTACAAAATCCAGAACGGAAACATGGAAACTACGACCATTCCGGAAAGTGAGTTCTAGCAAAGTATTAATTAAGGCAAGACTGTTACTCGGTAAAGCCAAAATCAATTTTTTGAGATTTTGCGGTATCCAAATAATACTGAAAGTAACTCTTACATCGGTCTGATTCTAGAAATTCCTGCATAGCAGCTCGGTCTTCATCCGACCAATCCTTCGCCATTTCTTCCCAATCTGACAACTTAAAGCCGCTGTTCAAAGCTATGAATCCAGGAGGAGGTATAAAGCTTTCATCTGCCAGCGAATATTCAGGGGAATTGTTACTTTCTATGTCGGCTTTCACTACTAGAAATATAACTTCAACAAATTCCATTACATCAGAAATAGTTTCCATTTGGACGATTTCGCGCATGAGCGCGAAATCGCTAACTTTTTGCATGAAGTTTTCGAAAGGGCCCGCGTGAATTGCTACGTGGCGACCGCTGGGTAGTTGAGGCATTTCATCACCAAAACAGGCAAATTTGACGAGGATTTTATTCTACAGGTTCCAGATGTATCGCGGATTTGCCACATAGCTTGATGTCACGTTCGATGACATGGAAAGTTGCGGATTTTGCGCTGCGCTCAATGTCCGACTTAAATGTTGCACGAATTTTTACTTGCTGATTGGGCAATATTGAACTGTCAATTTGGGCGACTCGACGGCATCGATCAAAGATGAAATCGAGGAAAGTTTGCGGAAACGTGATTTGCTAGTCACAATAACTTGACACTTCGGATACTGCAGACTCGTAGTCGCTGTGCGCTGAAGTAACGCTGTCATATTCAAAACTGCAGTCATCACTGAGGTCTTCCGTATCCGCGCAACCGGCAAGAAGCGTAGATGCACTCGAAAGTTCTTGTGCCGCCGTTTTAGCCTCCTCACTAGCGTCATAGCAGGACTCTGCGTCCTCCCAGCCAGCGACTGCCGATACACAAAAGCCCAGGGCGACGACAAACAACACTAGTGCGAGTAGTTTTTTCATAAATAAAGTTTCCTAAAATCGAGATAGCCACCAAACCGCGATGTATCTTTTCATCTCTCGTTTCCTTGGAAGTTGTCAGGCACGTCAAACATTAAATTCAGCCCGAAAACCAATAGTAGCGCGATACCGCCGAATTCAGTGTGGTCGGTCTGAATTTTTTGGTTAGAGTTCGCCAATCGTTGCTGCGCTTGTCTCTATGCCGAGAATTGACCGAAAGGCACCGGCCAACTCCATGGCACTTGGCCTCAACACCGAATTAAACTGCTCCGCCAGCTCCGCGCGACTTGCGTCAGCTGAAGCGATTAGTGCCTCGGGCGGTTGATCGCGTGATATCGAGTGAAGTGGGTCAAGGTATGCGCCCGTTGCAGACATAGCCGCTTTGGTGAAGCTAACAATCTTTAGGTACGTAGCGTTGTCAACGTAGATCGCGTTGTCCGTCGTGATGGTAGTCAGCTTACCGACGGCACCATGCGCTTCTTGCGCGTTATCGAAGTACCACTGCGAGCGTTGAAGTAACGTACCACGTTGAATAGGGCAGCCAACCATCAGTGAAGAAACAGGATTGATGACGCCGCGGATTGCGGCATAAATATTGTGTATAGCTGTTGATCGCTGTGAATCAACTCGGCTCGCGGCAACGTTCAATGCATGAGCAGTTACAAAGAGTTGGGTCTTTAGTGCTTCTGTCTTGTTGCTCAATTCGATCCGGTAACGTTCCAGATCCTTAGCCAGTCTGTGATCGACGAGGCGCTGGCCGAAAAAGTGGAGCAAGAGCCAGCCTGCGCCTGCGCCGGACAGCGCCGGTAGAACCACATCTGTCCAGAAGTTGAAAGTTGCCATGGAACTCTTACTTTGAATTCAGCCGACATTCGGCCCGAAAACCTATGGTAGCGCGACACAGCCGTATGTCGCATGGTCTGCCTACAATTCTTATTTGGACTCACTATCAGAAAATACCTGACGTCGGTTCTTTGTCGCCGTACCGTCGTCAGCAAAATCCTTCCCGATGCAGCAGCGTCAAACTTGCAGTCTAAACGCAATAAACCTTTCCAAGCGGGCGAGCACGCTGACACGGGCGTTAGTAAAAAGCAAGGAGTGGCTTGAAATGGACTTGGTTGCATGCGGAATGTTTTAGCGCAGCGCAATCGGTACCGTTTGTGGCGCCCCTTCAGGGCTCAACGTCCTTTTTAAACCATTACCCAGGGCGTTGCCCTGGGCTATCACATTGCGCCCCGTTGGGGCTTTTTGGTTGGAGTGCTGCGAAGGTAGTGGCGTCAAATGTGAGTGTAAAACCGTAACCAGCGTGCGTAACGTCGTCATATCAACTTGATTCGCACCAAAGGACCACCAAAAGCACGGTGTTTCCATCACCTGCGCTAAGCTCCGCCCAAATTCCAAAATAAGCACCAAATTTATGACCACAAATTCCACCCAATTCGCCCGCGCCCAACTCGTCATTCCCGGTGGCGTCAATTCCCCGGTTCGGGCATTCCGACAAGTCGGTGGCGAGCCTTTTTTTGTCGCGCGTGCCGAAGGTGCGTACTTATTTGATGTTGAAGGCAAACGCTATATTGACTACATCGGCTCCTGGGGCCCGATGATCGCAGGCCACGCGCATCCCGCGATTGTCGAGGCCGTCTGCAAGGCAGCGCGGGATGGTATGAGCTATGGCGCGCCCTGCCCGTCTGAGGCTGAGCTTGCGGAAGAAATATGTAAATTGGTGCCTAGTGTTGAGATGCTGCGCTTAGTCAGTTCGGGAACGGAAGCCTGCATGAGTGCGATTCGCCTCGCACGTGGCTATACCGGGCGCGACAAAATCTTGAAGTTTGAGGGCTGCTATCACGGGCACGGCGATTCATTTTTGGTCAAAGCCGGCAGCGGCGTGGCAACCTTGGGCTTACCGAACTCGCCCGGCGTGCCTAAGGTGCTGGCAGATTTAACTTTGACCTGCGAATTTAATGCGCTCGATCAAGTTCAGGCGTGTTTTGAAGCGCACGGGGCGGATATTGCGGCGATTATTGTCGAGCCGGTCGCTGGCAATATGAATATGGTGCTGCCGACTCCGGAATTTTTGCCGGGGTTACGCGCCATTTGCGACCAGTACGGCGCGGTGCTGATTTTTGACGAGGTGATGACCGGCTTTCGTGTCGCACCTGGTGGCGTGCAAGAAATTTATGGCGTGACGCCTGATTTGACTACGTTCGGCAAGGTGATTGGCGCGGGCATGCCGGTGGGTGCCTACGGTGGTAAACTGGATATCATGCGCAAAATCGCGCCGCTCGGCCCGGTCTATCAAGCCGGCACGCTCAGTGGCAATCCGGTCGCGATGGCGGCCGGAATCGCGAATTTGAAACTTCTGCAGGAACCAGGCTTTTTCTCGAATTTGCTGAAGCGTACTGAGCAGCTAACGCAAGGCATGCACGCTGCCGCAAACGCGGCGGGCATCCCCTTTGCCAGTACGATGTTGACCGGCATGTTCGGCTTTTTCTTTGCGCCCACATGCGCAAGCAATTTTAGCGAAGCTGGCCGGGTGGATATTGCGCGTTTCAAGCGCTTTTTTCATGCCTGCCTTGACCGCGGCGTGTATTTTGCGCCCAGCGCTTATGAAGCGGGCTTTATCTCCGGTGCGCATAGCGAAGCGGTAGTTGAGGAAACTTTAGCGATAGTGCGTGATGCGATGTGGGCGTGTTAGCACGCGGCTGCTAAGCAGGAATTGGCCCATCACCCACTTTGGCCGCTAGCCGGAGTATCCTTCGCCGCATGAACTTTAGCGAACTTCTTTAAACCATGGTCAATGCCGATCTTTTCTCCCGTCTCGTGCCACTGCATTCCTTGCTACACGGCGATCAGGGCACACTCGCGAAACAAAGCAGTGTATTGAGCTATCGCGCTGGCCAAGTCGCGTTTTCACGCGGTGAATTGGTACGCAATCAGGCGTATCTAGTCAGCGGCGAAATTGAATTGCAGGGCGAAAGCAGCAATATGATTATGCGCGCCACCGGTGAAAATGCCCGTCACCCGCTCGCACCTGGATCAAAACGCACGGCCACCGCGCTTTGTTTAAAGCCCTCGCAAATTCTTTTTGTTGACCGTGATTTGCTGGATTTGCTGCTCACCTGGTCACAAACCGGCGGTGCCAGCGCCAGAAACGATGTCGCAGCCCTTCCCGATGACGATGCGCACGATGCCGATGACAGCAATGATTGGATGGCATCTCTGCTGCAAAGCAAAGCATTTTTACGGGTGCCACCGGGCAATATCGCGCAAATTTTTGCCAGCATGGAAGCCGTTAGCTTCGACCCGGGCCAAACCATTATTCAACAAGGCACGCCCGGGGATTACTACTACGTCGTCACCGAAGGCCGCGTGCAGGTCGTGCTGCGTGACCGAGATGGCACTAGCGAAGAAGAACTTGCGCAGCTAGGCGTCGGCAAGGCATTTGGCGAAGAAGCGCTGGTTTCCGGCGCGCCGCGCAATGCCAGCGTGCGCGCGTTGACGCGCTGTACCCTGATGCGCCTATCGAGCACTGCATTTTTGCGGCTGTTACGCGCACCGCTACTGCAAGAAATTTCAATGGCAGAGCGCACGCCCAAGCAGCAACTAATTGACGTGCGTTTGGCGGAAGAATTCGCGCACGGCCACCTACCCGGCGCGATCAATTTGCCCTTGGCGCGCGTGCGTGAAGGCGCGAAGGCGCTCGACCCGAATGGTGAGTACGTGGTGTATTGCGACACCGGCCGACGCAGTGCCTCGGCCACATTCTTGCTCACCGAGCGCGGTTTAAACGCGAAAGTGATTCGCGGTGGCGTAGCAATCGAAGAGTTAACGCTGGATCACGCCGAATAGGAGTTAGCTTTGTCACAAGCGCACTTGATTGGCGTCATTGTTCGGCTATTTGCGGTTTATTTGTTTATCTCGACGCTGCGCAGCGCCACGGACATGTTTGTCGAGAACCCTGCGCTCGAGCTTAATCGCTGGACTGCGATTGGCTTTTCGACGCCTTTGTTTGCCGCGCTGTTGCTGTGGTTTTTTAATCTCGCCATTGCCAAGCGGCTTTTTTATGGCGGCGCACATGCGCGCACGCTTGAGCTCACGGGTGTCGTGCATCTTGAGCAAGCTTTATTTTCCACCGCTGGCCTTTGGCTCGTTTGTTTGAGCCTTGTTGACTGCACTTATTGGCTGATATTCTTTAATTTGGTGAATTCAGAGCATTGGGACGCCTACTACATCAACAGGCCCGAATACTTAGCAAGCATGATGGCGTCCGTTGTACAAACCTTGTTGGGCATTTTTCTCCTGTTCCGCGCCAAAGGACTAGTCAAACTAATTTCGCGTTTGCGCGGCTAAGCTGAATTTGTTCGAACACGGGCACTGGCTAGAACCCTGGCCCTGATTAGCGCGCGTCAAAACGCCAACATTTGTCCGATATCGGCTGGGCTAACGCCATTGAGCGCGGCTAAATAGGCGTCTGCAATCGCGGTTTCGCCGGTATCAGTTCGCACCATCAGCCAGCTTTCCGCCCAGTGCAGCATCGCGACCCAAGCCACACCGGTGCGGCGCTCAAATTCCGCCGCACCCCACTGAGCCACACGTTTAGCGGCGTAGTCGGGGGCAAAAAACAGCTCGGGTTTTGGCCCGCCCAATTCGCTTTTTAGGCTACCCGCTGCCGCCGCGTCTTGCCAATGCGTTACACCAATGCGCAAACTGTGCTGCAGGCCCTGACATTGTGCGTGGATCGCCGCCATCAGCGCCAAATTACCGCTGAAATCAACGGCGATGCTGGATTCTTGCGCAGCCAATCCGCCTACATCTTGATAGTCCAGCACCCGGTCAAAGCAACCGCGCGCGCGCACAAAATCCATATGTTTCGCCGAGGTCAGTCCAATCACTTCACACGCGTTGGGGCGCAGTGCCTGTAGCAAAATCGCGGTCGCAAGCGCCGTTTTTGACGATGCAGAGGTCAGCAGCACCGTGCTTTTCCCAGCCGGAATCCGCGCGTTGATTTCATCACACAACAAAAACGCGGTGAACAACAGCGGCAGCAGTAGTGCCTGCAAAGCCTCCCGCTCAGGCGTGTAGTTTTGGTCATGCGCACAACGTCGATACTGTTGATACACCGCTGGCAACGCCGCGCGGTGCGCGCTAGCGTCCGTGAAACCTCGCGCTGAAACCCGGCCTGCGCAAACTTTAAGGTGCGTGCTCAAGGGCAAATAGCCGTAAATCCGCTCGCCAACCGCAATTTCAGGGTGCGCCGAATGGATAACGTCAGCAAAACCCCAAACCGGCAACCTGCCCCATGCCGCCGCGTCGCTGTGCGTCGGCGCAACCGGGAAAAATTGCCAATAGCCCATGCGCACACCCAGCACGGCATAGGTGATGTTGTTCGCGCTGAGTGCAACGCTTGATAACCCTAACAACAGTTCCCCAGGCGCTAGTTCCGCGCTTTCCGGCACCGCCAGATCGACAAATCGAGTTACCGATAAGCAGTCCCGCTGAATTTGAAAATCACGCGCACGCCGACTTGAGTCCTGCAAAGCTGGCTGATTAGCAATAGTATTCATCGAGTTTCCTTTTTACGCGCGCGGACGATTAGGCCCTCAAGGTTAGCGGGTTTGCAGCTACGCCTTTCCCAATACTTGCCGAAGCCGCTTCAGGTACTTGATACGTTGCGCTCGATGCGGCCATTCGTGCTGCAGCTCGGCCCAAACTATTTGCCGCTGCAGGGCAAGTGCGGCGTAGGGTTTGGCATCAGAGTCAATCTTGCCTTCATCGGCGAGTTGACCAAAAACGGTCGCGATTACTGAAGCATCAAGGGTATAGATGTATTGTTGGTCATCGAAATTTGGGTCGTGGATTTGCTTTTCGATGATCGCCTTTTGCACAAGTGATTCATCGTATGCCGCTGCAGGCATCTCACCCACGGCTTCAATCGTCCACACTAAGCAGTCCTTCACCGGCGCGTTAGGATGTGCCAAACGCCACTCGCGAAACTCATACAGTGCGGTATCACCCTCATCGGAGCCGAATGGCGCAAGTTCGTCAACGCAATCCCAAAAGAAGTCGTCCGGGATCAGCTGGAGCGCACGTGAATGACCATTTTCGCGATCAATGCCGTATGGCGCATCGTCGGTGTCATCCTCGCTGGCGCGCGAACGCCCGCAATTGAGCTGCACGGTCTCAATGGCGAATCGTGTTGCTTTATGTGCGAAACTCAACAACCCTAAAATCGCTTGTACAGGTCTTTTGTAGTTAAGGCTCATAAGATTTTTCGAACTCCAGAACAAGCGACAGATTAGCGCAATTTATCCTAGCCCGACCAAAGCGCAAAACACGATTATCAACGCGGCGTGGCACTACCCCCCTGCCGCACCGCACCGAATAAGTGCCGAATAAGACAGCCACCGAATCCGACGGCGCCAAGTTGCGATTGCATAATCAACCATATAGGTTAAAATGTTGCATGGAAAAGCGCACTCCGCACTGCAAATTATCGATTGCTAAAATATTGGTCGCGGAGGGCAAAGTCCGAATCACCTACAGCGCTTTAGAAGGCGCTAAGCGGCTTGGACTTGATCGGCGCGGCATTCTTGAGGCGCTTCTGGCGCTGGAGCCAAGCGACTTTACTAAGAGTATGACGACCTATGCTGACCATACAATTTGGCAAGACGTTTACTGCCCAATGAGTCCAGTTGGCGACATTTACCTCAAACTGACCGTCATTGAAGATGTGTTGGTTGTTTCGTTCAAGGAGTTATAGAAATGAAATGTCCTATGTGTGGCGGCGCAGAACTGATCCACGATACCCGCGACCTTCCTTATTCGTACAAGGGCGAAGCCACTTTTATTGTGGCTGTCACGGGTGATTTTTGCCCGGCGTGTGCCGAAGGGCTTTTAGAGTCGGAACAATCCGATTATTTCAGCTCGGCTATTGGCGAATTTAATGCACAAGTTGACGCCGCCATTGTAGAACCCAGCTTCATAGCTAAGGTGCGTAAAAAACTTGCGCTGGATCAACGCGAAGCCGCGACAATTTTCGGCGGCGGAGTGAACGCCTTTTCACGCTACGAAACCGGCAAGACTAAGCCTTCTCTTGCGCTCGTGAAACTATTGAAAGTGCTGGATCGTCACCCGGATTTGTTAAAGGAAGTGAGAACAGCTTGAGAACGAGTTCAGATCGACACTAAATGCGTTGCTTGCGGGCGACGCAATAGGAACGGTTTGGAGGATCACACTACCCCCGCCGCACCGCAATTCCCGCCTTCGCCGCCCATTGATGCACATCGCCACGCGCTAACGCCACGCCGATTACATCGGGAAACTGATCCGGCGTGCAGGCGAAGGTGGCGCAGCCTAGACTGGCGAAATAATTCGCGTTGCTGGCGTCAAACGAGGGCGCGCCTTCGTCGTTGAGCGCTAGCAGCGCAATCACGTTGACGCCGATACTGACCATTTCGGCGGCCGTGGCGCGCATGCGGGCTTGGTCGCCGCCTTCAAATAAATCGCTGATCAACACAAACGTGGTTTGTTCGGGGCGCTTAATCAAACCGGCGCAATACTGCAGCGCCAGCGCAATATCGGTACCGCCACCCAACTGCGTGCCGAACAAAACATCCACCGGATCGGCCAGCATCGGCGTTAAATCAACGATCGCGGTGTCAAAAAGCACCAAGCTGGTCGACACCGCGCGAATTGAGGCGAGTGTTGCGGCAAAAATACTGGCGTAAACCACGCTGGTCATCATCGAGCCGGATTGGTCGACGCACAAAATAATGTCTTTTAGGCTGCGCGTTTTGCGCGGTGTACCGGTCAATTCTGAAACCACGAGCACACCGCGCGTGTCGCCGGATACCACATCAGGCTGCCAATTTTTCAAATTGCGCCGGATCGTGCGCGGCCAGTCGATATCATTTGGTCGTGGGCGGCGGGTGCGATTGGCGCGGTCAAGTGCGCCGCTGACCGCTTGTTTTAGCTTTTCGCGCAAGCGGCGCTCGATTTGCTCGACCAATTTTTTGACCACAATGCGCGCGGTGGCTTTGGTTTTTTCTGGGATCAACTGCGACAGGCTCAGCAGCGTTGCCACCAAATGCACGTCCACTTCGATGGTTGCCAGCGTTTCCGGCTCCAACAAAATTTGCTTCAGATCGCGCCGTTCGATGGCGTCT
>JANNYA010000046.1:0-21277 GCA_031409855.1 Rhodanobacteraceae bacterium
CATATTTATGTTGTTGGATTGCCGCAATGCGTATATTCCGTGCGCCCCGATGGGGCGCGAGGTGTATTGCGACTCCATTCCCAGGGTTTCACCCTGTTCCAGGGTTTCACCCTTCGCTATCACCGTTGGCCCCGTTGGGGCGCAGAAGACCATCAGCCTAAAAAGCATCAGCGCGCTTCAGATACCCATTCCACCACCTGACGAACTCGAATCCATCGCGGCGGTGCTCGGTTCACTCGACGACAAAATCGAACTAAATCGCCGCATGAATGCCACGCTTGAAGCGATGGCGCGAGCGCTGTTTCAGAGTTGGTTCGTGGATTTCGACCCGGTGCGCGCCAAATTGGATGGGCGGGTGCCGGTTGGAATGGATGCGGAAACTGCGGCGTTGTTTCCGGATGCATTTCAGGATTCCGAGACTAGCCACATTCCGCGTGGTTGGCGGGTGATGAAGGTTCGTGAGTTCATTGAACGCTTCTCAGTTGGGCAGAAATATGAACAGAAAACGGTGTCCCCGATTGGGGAAGTTCCAGTGCTCGACCAGGGTAAGTCTGGCGTAATCGGATTCCACAACAACGAGCCGGGCGTGACAGCAACGCTCGACGAACCCGTTGCCGTTTTCGCAAACCACACCTGCTACATGCGCCTGATCACGTATTCTTTCTCAGCGATTCAGAATGTATTGCCGTTCGTTGGTTTCGGCGTTGATACCTTTTGGGCTTACTACGCAACGGAAGGTCGGTTGTCGTTTTCAGAATACAAAGGTCACTGGCCCGACTTCGTGATCCAAGAGTCAGTCGTGCCACAACGCGAATTGACCGATGCTTTTGGAAGGCTAGCAAAGCCGCTTGTCGCTCAGATGCGGAACAATGAAGAAGAATCCCGAACCCTCGCCACCCTACGCGACACACTTCTGCCCAAGCTGCTAAGCGGCGAATTAAGTGTAGCGGGCCTCGAATCCAATTTTGCGGCAACGCAATGAGCCGCCGCTTTCAAGCCCCAACGGGGCGCAAGTTGATAGCCCAGGGCACCGCCCTGGCTTTGCGCCGCAGAAAATCACCAAGCCCTGAAAGGGCGGCTCGCGTTGCGAAGCCTCGGGTGATTCGGCATGGTCTGATCCGCCCCGCGGGGATTTGCTTTGTACTTGAACCCAGGGCGCTGCCCTGGGCTATCACCTTGCGCCCCGTTGGGGCTTTTGGTCGGAAGGATTCCCAACCATGAGAAAAAGCCAGCCAAGACCAAGCGCTCGCGCCAAAAAGCACTCCCCGGTTCGCTCTTCGGCCGCCGAATACCTGAGCTTTATGGCAGCCAGCGGCAATTCGCAGGCCAGCGTCGAAATGCGCTATGAAGACGAAAATATCTGGCTAACGCAAAAAATGATGGCCACGCTATACGATGTAACGGTTCCGGCGATCAGCCAACATCTAAAGCGAATTTACGCGGATAACGAGCTCGAACGTGAGGCAACTATAAAGCAGTACTTAATAGTTCAAATTGAAGGCGGCCGCGAAGTTCAACGCAATATCGACCATTACAGCCTGCAAGCCATCATCGCTGTCGGCTTCAAAATCGAGAACGAGCGCGCTGTGCAGTTCCGCAAGTGGGCCAACCAGATCGTTAAGGACTACACCATCCAAGGATGGACGATGGATGCCGAGCGCCTCAAACGCGGCGGCACCCTGACCGATGCGTTTTTCGAGCGGCAACTCGAAAAGATCCGGGAAATCCGGCTGAGCGAGCGCAAGTTCTACCAGAAAATCACCGACATCTACGCCACCGCACTGGATTACGACGCATCCGCAACCGCCACGAAGCGCTTTTTTGCCGCTGTCCAGAACAAGATGCACTACGCCGTGCACGGCCAAACGGCGGCAGAGGTGATTGTGGAGCGCAGCGATCACACGCAAGAGCACATGGGGCTGACTAGTTGGGAAGCGGCACCAACGGGCAAAATCCAACGCTATGACGTTGCCATCGCCAAGAACTATCTATCCGGGTTCGAACTCGGGCAAATGCAGCGCATTGTCTCTGCCTATCTCGACATGGCCGAAATGCAGGCGATGCGCAAAATGCCGATGACCATGGCAGACTGGGAAAAACGCCTGAGCGGATTCCTGCAGCTTTGGGATCGTGAAATCCTGCAGGATGCTGGCAAAGTGACGGCGGAATTAGCCAAGACCCACGCCGAAAGCGAATTTGAAAAATATCGCATCGTGCAGGACCGGCTTTTTGAGTCAGACTTTGACCAGATGATCAAGCAGCTGACTAACCCCATGAAACCCAAGGCCCCGCAAGCATGAGCCTCAACGAAGCCACCATTGAAGCCGCCGCCCTCGAATGGTTCGAAGCTCTGGGCTACTCAATTGGTCATGGGCCCAAGCTGGCACCGGGCGAAGTGGCGTCAGAACGCGATTCCTTCGCCGATGTTGTACTCATTGGCCGCCTGCGCGCGGCAATTCGGCGGCTAAATACCGCGATTCCTGAAGACGCGCGCGAGGAGGCTTTGCGCAAAATACGACGTATTGCCACGCCCTCCCTGGCACAAACCAACCGCGCCTTTCACCGCATGCTGCGCGATGGCGTGCCGGTGGAATACCCGCGTGCTGACGGCAGTATCGCGGGCGATCATGTGCGGTTGCTGGATTTCGCTAACGCTGCGAACAACGATTGGTTGGTAGTGAATCAGTACACCGTCATTGAGGCGCAGCATAATCGCCGGCCGAATATTGTGGTGTTCGTCAACGGGCTGCCGCTGTGCTTGATTGAGCTTAAAAATGCGGCGGATGAAGACGCCACGATTTGGAGCGCCTATGCGCAGCTGCAAACCTACAAGGCGCAGATTGCGAGTTTGCTGCACTACAACGCCGTGCTGGTGGTCAGCGATGGCTTGCAAGCGCGCGCGGGTTCAATCACCGCGAACCAAGAATGGTTCAAGGTTTGGCGCACGATTGATGGCGAAAAACTGGCACCCAAGGCGGCGCTTGAGCTGGAGGTGATGATTCACGGCGTGTTTGAGCCGCAGCGATTTTTGGATTTGCTGCAGCATTTCATCATGTACGAAGAAGATGCTGATTCTGGTGCACTGCATAAAATTATCGCAGGCTATCACCAGTTTCATGCGGTGAATGCGGCGGTGGAGGAAACCGTGCGCGCCAGCGGCATGATGTTGCAGGCAAAGCAAGCGCTTGGGCTGGGCGAAACGCCAGGGCGCTATTGGGCGGGGCGCATGCATGAAGGTAAGCCGGGGGATCGGCGCGTGGGTGTGGTTTGGCATACCCAGGGCAGTGGCAAAAGCTATTCGATGCTGTTTTACGCCGCGCGCGTGGCGCGCCATCCTTTAATGCAAAACCCAACTTTGGTGGTGCTGACGGATCGCAACGATTTGGACGATCAGCTGTTCGGGCAGTTTCAGCGCGGTGTCGAGCTGCTGGGGCAAACGCCGGTACAGGCGAATGGGCGTGAACATTTGCGTCAGCTGCTCAATCGTGCCAGTGGTGGTGTGGTGTTCACCACCATCCACAAATTCATGCCGGAAAAAAACGAGGCAATGCCGTGCTTGAGCGCGCGCAAAAACATTGTCGTGATCGCCGATGAGGCGCATCGCAGCCAGTACGGTTTTGGCGGGCGCGTCAATGATGTCGGCGAAATGATGTATGGCTTTGCCAGTAATTTGCGGGATGCTTTGCCAAGTGCATCCTTCATTGGTTTTACCGGCACGCCGATTGAAAAGGCGGATGCCAATACGCGCAATGTTTTTGGCGACTATATTTCGATCTATGACATCCAGCGCGCGGTTGCCGACCAAGCCACGGTGCCGATTTATTACGAAAGCCGCATTTCCAAGTTGGCATTGAACGCGGCGGAAATGCCGAAGTTGGATGCTGAATTTGAGGAAATCACCGAAGGCGAGGAGCTATCCAAGAAAGAAAAGCTTAAAAGCAAATGGGCCGCACTTGAGGCGCTGGTAGGCGATCCGAAACGTATTTCTCTTGTTGCGCGCGATATGGTGCCGCACTTTGAGCGCCGCGTGGAGGCGATGGATGGCAAGGCAATGATCGTGTGCATGAGCCGCCGAATTGCCGTGGATCTTTACAATGCCTTGGTCAAATTGCGCCCGGAATGGGCGAGTGCAAATGCCGACGATGCTGAGGCCGAGGCCGAACAAAGTTGTGTTGTAAAAGTGGTAATGACCGGCAGTGCCGATGATGGCCCGGATTGGCAGCCGCATATTCGCAGCAAAGACAAGCGCCGCAAGCTCGCGAACCGTTTCAAGGACCCGAAGGATCCGTTTCGCATCGTGATTGTGCGCGATATGTGGCTGACCGGCTTCGACGCGCCGTGCTTGCACACCATGTATGCCGATAAGCCGATGCAGGGCCACGGCTTGATGCAGGCGATTGCGCGGGTGAATCGGGTGTTTCGCGACAAACCGGGCGGTTTGGTGGTCGACTATCTTGGGCTTGCCGATCAGCTCAAGCAGGCGTTGAAAACCTACACCGAAAGCGGCGGGCAGGGCAATCCGACCTTTGACGCGGCGCAAGCGATCGCGGTGATGCTGGAGAAACACGGCGTCGCCTGCAATATTATGCATGGCTTCGATTGGGGGCATTGGAGCAGCGGCAAGCCCAGCGAACGGCTCGCACTAATCCCAGCGGGGCAGGAGCACGTCCTTGCTCAAGAGGACGGCAAAAAGCGCTGGCTGCAGGTCGTGATGGAGCTATCCCGCGCGTTCGCACTGTGCGCTGCCAGTGATGCCGCGACCGAGATTCGGGATGATGTGAGCTACTTTCAAGCCTTACAAGCCGCGCTGGGCAAACAAAGCAGTAGCAATCAGAAAACGCCGGAGCAAATTGATGCGGCGATCCGCCAGCTGGTCAGCAAAGCGATTACCACCGAAGGCCAGGTGATCGATGTCTTTACCGCAGCTGGTTTGTCCAAACCCGACATCAGCATTCTGAGCGAGCAATTCCTGGCTGAGGTGCGCGGGCTGAAGCATAAAAATGTCGCCGCCGAGACGCCGCGACCAAAGCGGGCAAAGAAATGGGGCTGAGCGAGGATGAAAAAGCCGTCTATGACGCGCTGGCCGCGAATGATTCCGCCGTGGTTGCGATGGGCAATGACAAACTAAAATTGATTGCCGCCGAACTGATTGCCCAAGTCAAAAAAAGCGTCAGTATTGACTGGACGCTACGCGAAAGTGCTCGTGCCAAAATCAGGGTGATGGTGAAGCGCATTCTTAATAAGTATGGCTACCCGCCGGATTTGCAGGACATGGCGGTTAAAACGGTGCTGGCGCAAGCGGAATTGCTGTGCGCCGAGTGGATATAGCAGCCCGCTGCTATGCGTCGCCCGTCGCGCTCGCCGTCGCACTAGGCGCAGGAATTGCCCACTATTGAAAGCCCGGCTGGCCTAAGTCTTGCGGCTGCTGCGGCACGCGCAATACGCGTTTCTCGTCGTAGTCCATGGCGGCAAGTTTGCTGAGCAGTTGCTGATACAGGGCCGCATCCATCATTGCCGTGCGTGCAAAAACCCATGCTAAATCTCGGCTTGGATGGCCAACCAGCGCCCAGCTGTAATCGGGTGCAGTGGCTAAAATTAGGTAGTCGAATTTAAACGGCCAAATGAACTGCGCCAACCAGCGCGCATTGCTTTGCTTATCAATTACCCAAGCGACACCCGACCATTGCTCGAGCTTATTTTCAAAATTTTTCTTACGGAAAAAATACAGATCATCCATGCGTCCGTCCAAACGTGGGCGGTATTCGACGTAACTGCCGACTTTGCCAGCCTCCGCGCGGTACGGAATGTTGGCGATCACATACCAACGCCCCATAAATTTGTCCAAATCCACACTTGCTTGCACCTGCAGCGGCGCTAAATTTTGCCGTTTGGTTGTGGACGCTGCACACGCAATGCACAGCATCGAAATAAGCGCGCAAATCAATAAGCGCAATGGGGTACGCATAAATTCTCCAGACGGTAAAAGCTTAGGTCGAAATGCCTGTACCCAGGTGAGCATTTGGTTACGCCTAAGAATTCGCAGAATGTTTGCCGCCGGGGTAAAAAACTTCCGATGTCGGAAAATTCTTGAAAGAAATGCGTGTGTGCGTGGGTCTAGTCGTCACCTTGCCTAAACATTTGAAGGAAATCATGAAAATCATGCTTAAGTTACTTGCGCTTTTGTTTTTGATGAGCACAACTCTAATCAGTTTGCCAGCGCACGCTGAAACCAATCCAATCTACACCGGGTACTTCAGTGACAAAGCCGCCAGCGGCTACGACGTGGTTGCCTACTTTACCGTCGGCAAACCGACGGAAGGCAGTGCGGAATTTTCCCACAGCCACGCAGGTGCGACTTGGCTGTTTAGTTCGGCGGCAAACCGCGCTGCGTTTATTGCTGATCCGGCGAAATATGCGCCGCAATATGGCGGGTACTGTGCTTGGGCCGTCAGTCAGGGCAAAACGGCATCCGGGGATCCAGAGTTTTGGAAGATTGTCGAGGGTAAGCTGTATTTGAACTACGACGCAGACGTGCAAAAAAAGTGGGAGCTGGATATCCCAAATTTTATCCTCGCGGCGAACAAAAATTGGCCCGTAATCCTAAAGGAATAATCAGACTATGAAAGCGAAACCACCCTATGTACAGATGGCGTTGAGCCTTTATATCGCCATCATTTTCATTCAATCCCTGTTTTTCAAGTTTGCCGACGCCCCAGAAACTCAGCATATTTTTGGCACCCTCGATGCCTGGGCTGGAACTTACGGCTATCCAGGGCTGTTCAATCGCGGCGGTATTTTTAGCGCCGTGGTAATCGGCTCGGCAGAGTTGGTCGCTTCAACCCTGCTATTGCTTGGCTTTATTCCCAAGCTAAAAATTCTGCGCCCGGTTGGCGCGCTCATGGCGATTGGCATCATCAGTGGTGCCATCTTTTTTCACCTATTCACGCCGCTGGGTGTGAATGTAAATGGCGATGGCGGCGTGTTGTTCGGCCTAGCTTGTGGCGTGTGGGTCAGCGCACTGGTGATTCTGATTTTTGATCGCGACCTGCTGCTGGGTTTGGTTCGGCGCTAATGTTGTCTGCTACGGAGTAATCAAAATGAACTCGCAAAGTCTTAAGGCGGCGCTAGTCAGTGCCCTTGCACTAAGTAGCGCAGCGGGCGCGGTGGCGCCAGCACCGGTAGAGAAGTGCTTTGGCATTGCCAAGGCAGGCAAGAACGATTGCCAAACCGCATCAAGTTCGTGTGCTGGCACCAGTCAACAGGATCGCCAGCCAGATGCTTGGATCTACGTGCCGAACGGCACCTGCCTAAAGATCAGTGGAGCTAGCCTGACGCCAAAGGCTAGCGCCGCGCCCTAATCGTGATCGCTGGCTGCGGAATTGGCCTGCGTGCGCCGCATTACGCGGCGTTTATGCAGTCCCTACCGGCACTTTCATTCATCGAAGTGCATAGCGAGAACCATTTCGGGCTCGGTGGCCTGCCTTATGCCGTACTGATCGAACTGCGCGAGCACTATCCGCTCGCTTTGCACGGTGTTGGGCTGTCTTTGGGCTCCGCCGGAGCGCTCGCATTGGATCACCTTGAGCGACTGCGGGCGCTAGTCGAACGCGTCGCACCGGTGCTGGTGTCCGAACACCTGAGTTGGAGCGCGCGACAGGGGCAATACTTGCATGACCTGCTGCCGATGCCGTTCACTGAAGAGTCTATCGAAGTGCTCGTCAGCCATATCGTCCAGGTGCAAGACACTTTGCGTCGGCCCTTGCTTGTGGAAAACGTCTCCAGCTACGTGCGTTTTGCCGACGATCAAATGCCGGAATCGACATTTGTCCGGGAAATCTGTCAGCGCGCAGGCTGTCAGCTTTTGCTCGACATCACGAATCTCTACATCAACGCGAACAACCATAGTTTTGATGCGCTTAGCTATTTGGCTGATTTAGCCCCAGCGTCGATTGGGCAGATGCACCTTTCCGGGCATCAAGCGCGAGTCATTGAACAAGCGAGCGGTGCGCCAGAGTTAGTGCTGCTTGATACCCATGACAGTGCCATCTCTGCGCCAGTTTGGCAGCTGTATGGCGAAGCGCTTAAACGCTTCGGCGCTCGACCGACACTGATTGAATGGGACAGCCAATTGCCGAGCCTGGATGCTTTGCTGTGCGAAGCCGACCAGGCCCAGCGACGAACCAATGCGGGTGCGCTCGCATGAGCACGCTCTCGCAAATCCAGCAGCGCTTCGTCGCAGCGGTGCTCCAGCATGAGCCGGCCACACTTGCAACCTTGCTGGCTGGCGATATCCAACGCTCAGCCGCGCGCGCAACGATTTACATTAATAACCATCATATTGGCCTGCGCACGGCGTTGGCCGCAGTCTATCCGGTGCTGCAGCGCCTTTTAGGGGATGCGTGTTTTGATCTCTTGGCGCGGCGCTATGTAGCGCTACAGCCTAAACTGAGTGGCAACATCTTTGATTTTGGTGGGTCATTAAGCGATTTGATTGCCGAAACTAAAGGGCTTTTGGAACTGCCCTACCTTGCTGATGTAGCGCGCCTGGAATGGTTGCGGCATCAAGTTTTTCACGCCGCCGACCATGAGTCAGCGCTGGAATCAGAGCAATTGCTGTCATTAAGCAGCCTGGCTGAACTGGACGAATCGGCGCTTGCTAGATTACGACTGCGCCTACATGCGTCTGCGCAACTGTTCCAATCCCGATGGCCAGTGTTGGATATCTGGCAGAGCAACCATGAACTTGAGTTGCCAGCTGAGTCGCAGGCCGCTGCTGCGCTACCCATCTCACTCGACGCCGGTGGCGTGCAGTGTTTAGTGCTGCGTGCGGGTGTGGCGCTGCGCCACACGCTTTTGGGTGCGGCTGAGTTTGCATTTCTGCAGGCGCTCGCCTTCCACCCGGTATGCGTTGCCGCCGACATCGCGCTGCACGCAGACCGACATTTTGATTTGCCCGCCACTTTGGTGCGATGGCTGCCTTGGTTGCTTGCTGCACGTAGGGATACCCATGAATTCAATATCTAGATCAACCGCCCTGACCGGGCTCGTAGCGCGACTTGCGACTTTCAGCGAGCGCTTTAGGCGCGCAGTGAATGCCACGTTTAGCGCGCCGCTCGAACTTTTGATTCGCCTGTACTTGGCGCAAACATTCCTGCTGTCTGGATTTCTTAAGCTGACTGATTGGAACACCGCACTGCTGCTAGCGACCTACGAATATCCCCTGAGCTGGATGCGTCCCGAATATGCCGCGCTGCTCGGTGTCAGCGTTGAGCTGCTCGCTGGATTGTTGCTCGCAATCGGGCTGGCGACACGTCCAGCCGCGCTGGCCTTGGCGGCCCTGACTCTGGTTGTGCAACTCGAATACCGTGCGCTCAACCAGCATTGGTACACGATTATTTTGTTGCTCAGCTTAGCGTTGCCCGGGGCGCGTGGATTGTCGGTTGATCGCCTACTTGGCAAAGGCATGAGCGATTCCGCGTTGCCCGGTGGGCTTTTGCTGCACCGCGCGTTTGAACTGCTGGACTATTACGCGATACCGCTGGTGCAGCTGCTGCAGCGCCTGCTGGTGGCGCTTTTGCTATTAACAGCGCTCAAATTATTACCTACTGCGCTGCTGTCCATGCTGGGTTATGACTGCCAGCCACTCGCGGATTGGTTCGGGCGAACTGCTTTGATTGATGTCGGCAATGCTAGCCCGTTCGTAGAAACCGAAGTGGTGGGCAGTGGGCTGCGCGGGCTGCTCGCAGCTGCCGCGATTTGCCTTGCTGTCGGCCTCGCAACGCGCATCACTGCGCTCACCCTAATGTTGTGCTTGCTCGCGCTGGCCTTGCCTGGCGATTTATCGCTGCTGGTGCGCAGCGAGGTCATTTTTATTTTTTGCTTTTTGTCGCTGGCGCTGGTTCACGGTGGCGGTACGTTGTCGATTGATGGCCTAGTCAAAAATCTGATTCAGCGCTTGCAGGCAGGGTTATCTAAGGATGTTACCTTGCCGCACATCGTCGTGGTCGGCGCTGGGTTTGGTGGCCTCGCGGTAGTGCACGGATTACGTAACAGCGCGTGCCGAATCACGCTTGTTGATCAACACAACTACCACTTATTTCAGCCTTTGCTTTATCAGGTCGCAACCGCAGGGCTGTCGCCCGCCGACATCGCCACCCCAGTGCGTGAGCAATTGCGCGAGCAAACCAACGTGTCGGTAAGAATGGCGCGGGTGACCGGTGTCGACAGCGCTGCACGTGAACTGATTCTGGGCGAGCGGCGGCTTGGCTATGACCAATTGGTGCTAGCGACGGGTGCGCGACACAGCTATTTTGGCAAAGACGCCTGGGAAGAGTTTGCCCCCGGCTTAAAGCGCATTGAAGACAGCATCGAAGTTCGGCGTCGATTATTGCTGGCCTTTGAGATGGCGGAATCGGCCAGCGATGCGGCTGAGCGCGCCGCCTGGATGACCTTTGTCATCGTCGGCGCGGGCCCTACCGGCGTCGAACTGGCTGGCGCGATTGCGGAATTGGCGCGCCACGGCATGGTAGCTGAGTTTCGCGAAATTGATCCAGCGCAAGCACGAGTGATCTTGGTGCAGTCGGCTGAGCGTGTGCTACCGAGTTTTCCAGCATCGCTTTCCACAGCGACGCTGCGGTCCCTGAAAGCGCTTGGCGTTGATGTGCGCCTCAATAGCCGTGTCGAGGCAATCGACGCGCAGGGCGCAACCGTCAGCGGACAGAAAATTGCCGCACGCACCGTGCTTTGGGCTGCGGGTGTCGCGGCTTCACCCGCCGCTGAATGGTTAGCTGTCGCCAAAGACAGCGTTGGGCGCATTAAAGTTGGGCCGGATCTCAGCGTGCCGGGGCTAACCGGCGTCTATGCGCTCGGTGATACCGTAAGCTGCAATGCCTGGAACGGCGCGGCGGTGCCTGGGCTCGCGCCCGCCGCGAAACAAGGGGGCGCGTATGTGGCCCGTGTGATTGATGCGAAACTGCGTGGCAAGACGGCACCGCCGGCGTTTCGCTATCGGCACATGGGCAGCCTAGCCACGATTGGGCGCAAGTCCGCCGTGGCCGATTTTGGTTTTGTGCGCCTAAGCGGCCCACTTGCTTGGTGGCTTTGGGGTGTGGTGCATGTACTTTTCCTTGCCAATTTGCGCAGCCGTATCGCGGTGGCGTTTGACTGGATTTGGGCCTATTTAACCTTTCGTCGCAGTACGCGCTTGATTACTGGCAAAGTGGATTGAACCTAGACCGTTATGTTGGTCACTGCAGCGCTGTTGGCGTGCTGTTTGCAGCCGCAGATAAAATGAGCACGATGTAAAAGGCAAAGGACATCCTGTGCGCCAAGCGAAGCTGGCGCACTACAGGAGGTGCAAGTCCTCTACTCGGAAGGCGTAGCGAGCCACCGGGGCATCGAGTCATGGACCGAAGTCGGCAACGATTAGGTTAAGCGTTGACAGATGGAAATCGTAGGCGCGGTATTGAGCTCCCCGAGTTAAATATTATTGGCATCGCGGAGCAAGTTCTTCGGAGTCGCTAGACCCGCAGCCGGGATGGGGCGTCCTCCTTTCCTGCCGCGAGTGCGCGCTGAGACAAGCCCAGCGACCGTTCGTTCGGAAATCAACTCCCGCTCGAACTCGGCTAGCGCAGCAAAAAATGCCGAACACAAGCTTGCCGGCTGCAGTGGTCGTATCGACCGCCGCACCGTGACCGGTTAGACCTTCAATCCCACGCTACGCGCAGTCAGATCGTGCACGGTATTGATCAGGTGGCGCAGATTGCGGCCGAGCCGATCAAGCTTCCAAACGATCAGTGTGTCACCTTCACGAAGTGCCTTCAGGCAAGCAGCCAACCCTGGGCGATCATCGCGTCGGCCTGAAGCCAGATCCTCGTAGAGATGAGCAGGGCTCACGCCGGCGACGATGAGGGCATCGCATTGCAGATCGGGACGAAACTTCAAGGTGTGTGGAAACAATAGTTGTTATTTGCCTTCAAAGCTTTACCGGCAATTGTGATAGCTTGAGTTTAGGGCGTGCCTCCCGTGATCTAGCGCTCAGTTTTTTTCTGCCTGGACGTGATGTGACCATGACCGCCTTTAAAAAATTCAGCAGCTGCGGGCTCGCACTGGTTTGCTCATTGCTGTTGCTATCAAGCCTTAGCCATGCCGCACAACTCGACATCCCCGGCCCCAATGGCAGCGGTGCCTTCGGCACGTCGGTCACGGTCTTGCCGAACGGTAATTTTGTGGTCACCGACCCCGGCTTTGACCGGCTCGGCCCTACCGTCCTCAATGTCGGTGCGGTGTATCTGTACAGCGCAAGCGGCACTTTGATCAGCACGCTGACTGGCTCAACGGCGAACGATGCGGTAGGCACGACGGTTACCGTGCTGGCCAATGGCAATTTCGTGGTGCGCAGCGGCACCTGGAACGGTTCGCGCGGCGCGGTCACTTGGGGCAGTGCCACTAGCGGCGTTACAGGTACGGTGTCCGCCAGCAATTCGCTGGTCGGCGGTACTGCGGACGATAAGGTCGGCCAAAGCGGCATCATCGCCTTAAGTAATGGCGACTATGTCGTGGCTAGTCCAAACTGGGATACCACGGGCCCGGCGGTAAGCGATGTCGGCGCGGTGACCTGGGGCAGAGGCACTATTGGTGTCAAAGGTTTGGTGAGCGGTTCCAATTCGCTGATCGGTCGTGCGGCGGGGGATAACGTCGGCACCGAAGTCACCGCCTTAAGCAATGGCAACTATGTGGTGGCCAGTCCAAACTGGGATTCCCCCGGCCCCGGCTCGGTAAGCAATGTCGGCGCGGTGACCTGGGGCAATGGCAGGACAGCCATCAGCGGTACAGTGACCGCCACTAATTCGCTGGTTGGCGTTAGCGCGAATGATAGTGTCGGCGGCACCGGCGTCACCGCCTTAAGCAATGGCAACTATGTGGTGCGCAGTCAATTCTGGGATGCCACAGGGCCGACGGTATCTGATGTCGGCGCGGTAACCTGGGGCGATGGCAGCGGCGGCACGGTGGGTTCGGTGTCCAGCGGCAATTCGCTGGTCGGCGATAAGGGGGATGATCAAGTCGGCGGCACCGGCGTCACCGCCTTGAGCAATGGCAACTTTGTGGTTCGCAGTGCAAGCTGGGATGGATCAGGAGTCAATCTCGGCGCGGTGACCTGGGGCAATGGCAGCGGCGGCGGGGGCGCCGTGGTGTCCAGCAGCAATTCGCTGGTTGGCGGTAGTGCGTTTGATCAAGTCGGCAGTAGCGGCGTCACCGCCTTGACCAATGGCAACTATGTGGTGGTCAGTGAAAGCTGGGATTCCATCGGCCCCGGCTCGGTAAGCAATGTCGGCGCGGTGACCTGGTGCCGTGGCTTCGGCGGCCCGGTGGGCTTGGTTTCCATTAGCAATTCGCTGACCGGCAATAATGCCGATGATTACCTCGGCAGCGGCGTCACCGCCTTGAGCAATGGCAACTATGTGGTGAGCAGTCCAAACGTGTCTACTTTTGGCTCTGCACGTTATGGCGCGGCGACCTGGGTGGACGGCCGTAGTGGTAGTACGGGCTTTTCGCTGAGGGGCAGTGCGAATGATCAAGTCGGCAGTGGCGGCGTCACCGCCTTGAACAATGGTAACTATGTGGTGAGCAGTCCAAACGTGTCTAGTTTGCGCGGCGCGGCGACCTGGGGCGATGGCAGCATTGGTACGGGGGGCCTTGTGAGTAGCTCCAATTCGCTGACGGGCTTTAGTATGGGTGATTTGGTCGGCACCGTCACCGCCTTAAGGAATGGCAACTATGTGGTGAGCACTCCAAGCTGGAATGCCTCGTCCTCTCTGTTAACTCAGAATGAAGGCGCGGTGACCTGGGGCGATGGCTTCAGCGGCACGACGGGCTTGGTGTCCAACCTTAATTCGCTGGTCGGCGGCTCGAGAAATGATTCGGTCGGCACCGAAATCACTGCCTTGAGTAATGGCAACTATGTGGTGAGCAGTCCGTTCTGGAATACCGTCTCGGTGGGCGATGTCGGCGCGGTGACCCTGGGCGATGGCAGCGGCGGCACGGTCGGCTTGGTGACCGCTTCCAATTCACTGGTCGGCGCTACCGCAAATGATAACGTCGCTTCTGACGTCACCGCCTTGGGCAATGGCAACTATGTGGTGCGTAGTCAAAACTGGGATGCCACCGCGCCCATCACCACCGATTCCGGTGCGATCACTCGCGGCATCGGCAGCGGCGTTACCACGGGGCTAATCAGCCCCAGCAATAGTGTGCTGGGCACGGCGGCCAGCGCGGGCGGCAGCATGGTGTTTGACTACGACCTGACGCGCGCGCACCTGATCGTTGGCCGACGGGCCAACAATATTGTAACGATTTTTTTTGACCAAGCCGCCCCCACCGCCACCACGCTACCCGCCAGCTTGGTCACCCCCACCACCGCCACGCTCAACGCGACGGTCGACCCGAATGACGGATCCACCACCGTCGCATTCGATTACGGCCCTACCATAGCCTATGGCAGCACGGCCAGCGCCACGCCTTCGCCCTTGACCGGCGCGGGCGCGCAGACGGTTAGTGTGGCACTTAGCGGGCTGACCGCCAATGCCACTTACCACTTCCGCATTCGCGCGACCAATACCAGCGGAGTGACCTTGGGCCTGAACCAGAGTTTTGTGGCGCGGATGGCCGGTTTGCAGGTTGGCTCCGTTACTTTGCCAGCGACCGTGGACTCGGTATTTTTCCCACCCGGTGGCGCACCGCGCAGCAATGCCGCCACCCGGGTGAACTTTGCCCAGGCCTTTGCTTCTGTGCCGGTGGTCATTGTGCAAGTCGGTAACCAAAGCGGCGACCCGCAAAGCGTGCGCGTGACCAACATCACCAGCAGCAGCTTCGATATGTTGCAAGTTGAATCGCCAGGCTTTCTCTGCACTAGTTGCGATGCCCGCGGCCCGGCGACGACTGTGCATTGGCTGGCAGCCTTGCGGGGTTCGTATCGCCTCAGCAGCACAGGCACCGGCGTGCTGTTAAAAGTCGACAGGTTTAGCAGCAGTGCGCATCAGCGCAATATCAGCAGCGGGTTTTCTGGCTGGCCCAGTGTGTCGGTGGACAGTGTGCTGTTCAGCACCGCCTTTCCTGGTGGCGACACGTTTGGGAACATACCCGTGGTGTTGAGCACCGTACAAAGCTGGAACCAAAGCAACGAAGGTTTTAACTTAGATCTGTTCGGCACCACACCCGCCTTGCGTGGAACATCCGCACCTTGGGCGACCACCTCGGTCAGCAGCGTGACTAAGATGGGCTTTGACATCGCCCTGGAAGCCTCGGAAGTGGACGACGACGACCAGGACGGCAATGGCTTTGCGGCCTCGGAAACACTCGGCTACGTGGCGATTGAAAGTGGCGTGTCAGTCAAGCTGGCCCCACTCGGCAGTGGCGGCAGCATGGTCGGCTTGGCAACGGGTTTAAGCACCGCGACCGACGAGTGCTCGGGCACTTCTCTGGCCTTTCCGAGCGGTACCCCGGTGGTGGCGTCCAATCTGCGCGGTTTTGCTGGCAAACAAACCCGCACCGAGGCCGACGGCGGCTGGCTGCGCCGTTGCGCGATGGGCGCGAGCGCACCCAATGTCAGCATGTCGGTACGCGTGGATGAAGACACCGATATCGACGCCGAACGTACGCACGGCAACGAAACCATCGGCATCGCGATCTTCGGTGACGACTTCAGCACCACGCCGGTCACCCTGGCGCAAGCCCAGGTGCAGCGTCAGGGTAACAATTTGGCTTTGAGCTTTGCCAGCGCCACGGAAATCGGCCATCTGGGTTATCGCATTTGGGGCCGCACCAGCGAAGCCGCCGATTGGCAAGTGCTGACGCCTAATCTGCTGATGAGCAATACTGGCGATGGCTTTGCTGGTAAAGACTACAGCCAGACTTTGCCCGGACAGATCGAGCGCATCCCGGTAACCGAAGTGCGCATTGAAGATGTCGACCTGCTCGGGCGCTCGCGCTTTCATCCAGCCTTGGCCGTCGGTGCTAGCATAGGCGCGGTGCCAGTCGATGTGCCGCTGGATTGGAGCGCGATCCGCGCCGCCAATGCCGCCACGCCGCAGCGCAGTTTGCGCGGCACGAACGCCCAGGCTCTGCTCGAAGTGACCCAGGACGGCATTTACCGCGTACGTTTTGAAGCGCTGGAAAATCTCGGCTTTGCCACCGGCACGCCCGCCAGCCAAATCGCGCTGCTCGATGACGGCCAGCCGGTACTGCGGCATCTTTCGTGCAGCACGCTGGGAGCTGGCTGCTTTATTGAGTTTGTCGGACGTAAGCGCGAATCGCTGTACGGCGCGACGAATGTCTACACGCTCAAGCTGGACGCCAACGCCGCGCGTCCAGTCAGCGGCGGGGCTTTGTTCAATGACAACAGCCCGGTCGGAACGGTGCCGGGCGAAGTCCGCGAGGCGGCGAACCGCGCCTACAGCTTTAGCGCACCGGGCAGCGACCCATGGTTCGACCAGCGCTTGGTCGCCACCAGCGCGCCGGTGGAACTGACCCGCACTTTTGCCCTGCTAGGCCGCAGTGCAGGCGCGGTGACCTTGAGCGTGGATATCTGGGGTGGCACCGACTTTGCTGGCGACAGCCCGGATCACTCGGTTGCACTACTTATTAATGGCCAGCTGCTAGCAACCCGCCGTTTTGATGGCCTGACCGCACAGCGTATCGAAGCCCCTATTCCAGAAAACCTTCTGCAAGCCAGCAATACCCTGAGCTTGCGCGTGCTCGCCGACACCGGCTACAGCGCCGACGTGGTGCTGCTCGACGGCTACAGCGTGCGCTACCCACGCCGCAGCCAAGCCAGCAATGGCGTGCTGCAAGTTGGTGAGCTCAGTCAACCCAGCACGCTCGCCGACAGCTTGTTTAGCAGCAATTTTGAAGACAGCACCCGCAGCGGCATGTTGCTCGAAGGCGTGCAAGCCAACTCCGTGCTGTGGTCGCAAATCGGCGATCAAATACATCGCGATACCGTAAAAAGCGATGCGCGCGTCGACAGCACGGCAAGCGCCCTGCATTTAAGCCCAAGCAGCAGCATTACCGAACTCAGTCCGCGTGCCAGCATCGACATCCAGCCGAACAATAGTCCGGTCGATTACTTGATCGTGAGCCACCCGCTGTTTGCAGCCGAGCTGGCGCCGTTGATCGCATTGCAACAAAGCCGAGGCTATTCAGTACGCGTGCTGAGCACCGACGCGATCTATGCCGAACGCAGCGATTACGCCGCCGGCCCGGAGGCCATTCGTGCCGCCATTGCCGCCATCAACCCACGCTTTGTTTTGCTGGTCGGTGGCGACAGCTACGACTATCACGATTATTTGGGGATTGGTTCGCAAAGCTACGTACCGACCTTTTACCGCGCCGCAGATCCGATTGTGCGCTTTGCCCCGAGCGATCATCCGTTCGTCGATGCCAATTCCGATGGGATACCGGAACGCGCCATTGGGCGAATACCGGCGCGCACCGTCGCCGAACTGCGTCTGGCGCTCGACAGCATCCTGGCACGCGGCAATATCCCAGCCAGCCGTTATTTCGCCACGGCGGGTGGCTCGGCAGCGAATGAACATTTTGGCCTGCACAGCCGCACGCTGCTGAGCTATCTGCGCCAAGGTCAAAGCACCGAGTTCGCACTGGTCGATGAATTGGGCAGCGCCGTTACCAAAGACAAGGCACGCGCAGCGTTGGCGGGCAGCGCCGACTGGATCAACTACCTCGGGCATTCCAGCCCGAACCGTTGGGCTTTTGACAACTTGCTGGATACCAACCAGCTCGCCAGCATCAACCGTGGCGGCTTGCCCGCCGTGGTCAGTCAATGGGGCTGCTGGAATAACTATTTCGTGCTGCCTAGTCAGGACACCATGAGTCACGCGCTGTTGTTACGCAGCAATCGCCTAGCTTCGGCAGTGATTGGTTCCAGCAGTTTGGCCGAGGATGCCAGCCACCTGGCGCTGGCTACGCGCTTTTTTGACGTGGTGGAAGACGGGCGGATAGGCGATGTTTCTCCGCTGGTGATCAATACTTTGGGCGAAGCATTGCGTGATGCCAAAAGCGATCTCATGCAGCGTTCGCCAGAGTTTGTAGAGTCGGTGTACTCAATCACGCTGTTTGGCGATCCGGCGGCGCCGTTGCGGTAATCGCTATTCGAATATTCGTTGGCCTGAATTTGCCAGCGTCGATCTTGGCGCGGCGGTAATCGGCCCGCTAGGTCAAAGTGTCAGGAAGAACTCTATAACCTTGCGCTACATGTGCCAATAAATGCCAAAACACACTCTATTCTGACGGTTTTGTGTGGGCGTTCCTGACGTCCGGTTAGGGTATAGGTCAGATAAACAAAAGCTATGAAAGCGACATTGCTCGCTTCGTTGTTGTTGATCACGCTCCAATTGGCCTGAGTTTTTGCAACGCATATTTGTCAGCAAACGTTTTTTCTACGCGATCAAAAAATATATTTTTATAGTCTTGCGCGGCGTAGAAGGCCAGCAGACGACCAGCCAGTTGTAGCCACGGGCGAGTTTTTATTGGGCTATCCCAATGAAAGTGGCGGCATATACAGCGTCGCGCCCACGGCCCTGGCACTCAACAGCAGCTACGCCGCCTTTCGCATACTTGAGCAAGAGGGTGCCATTCAAATTGACGGGTCTCGGCAATTTGTTTACCGGCACTTGATGTTTTCGGTTTGGGAGCTTTCCTAGAAAGAACCGTTCGCCCTGAGCCTGTCGAAGGCAGAGCCGCAAGCGTGCTAACGAAGCAAATTGTCTGAAACCTCGATACTACGCAAGACTTTGAAGGCAAACGGTAGTTTTAGGAAGACTTGAAGCTCGCAATTAGGAAACTTGCGGCTCTGCCCTTCGACAGGCTCAGGGCGAACGGTTCTTTTAACTAAAACTGAAAACCTTCAGTTTGAATGGCACCCTGAGCAAGACGTACCGGCTTACGATCAATTGCTCAGCACTTATGCGCCGGCGGGTATGGACACGGAAATGCTGGCGGCCAAAATTTGCGGTCGCTGGCGCAACGGCAACCCCTTGGAGCTGTGCCCTACCACCCAGGGCACTGTGCTGCCCAACGCGCAGCTCAACAACTTCACTTATGTCAGTACCGACGCTGCCACCGACGACACGCTGGGCCTCAAATGTCCGATTGGCTCCCATATCCGTCGCAATAACCCGCGCAACGCTGCGGTGGTGGGCACTGACAGCACGCACCACCGCATCGTGCGACGTGCCATGCCCTATGGTTCACCGTATGACCCGAACCATCCTGACGATTCAACACGCGGCTTGGTGGGTTATTTCATCAACGCTAGCATCCACAATCAATTCGAGTTTTTAATCAGCCAATGGAACGACACAGATACGTTCGTCAAATCTGCGGTGCCGCCAGGCGGCTCCAGCCAGGGCAATGCGGTTTTCAACATCAGCGGGGAGGACGTTTTTTTGGGCGTCAATGAACCGACTGACAGTTCATTCACCCTGCCAGCTCTGGGCCAAAACGGCAAAAATAATACAAACCTTAGCGGATTTGGACGAACCATCACCACCCGTGGTGGCGTGTATTGCTTCTTTCCTAGCATCAGTGGCCTGAGCTATTTGGCGAGTTTGTCGCAAGGCGGCTAGCAACAGCGGACAGTGTCGCGCGCTGGGCCAGAATTTCAGACTTCCTGATCCAGCCGTAACAACCCTGGGCACTGTTTTCGAGATCAGACCAGGGCATGGATCATCGTGGCGCCGTCGACAACGGCGCGCGGCACCGGACCCCAGAACCACGCATCAGAGGGTAGCGCGGCATGCATGCAGGATGCTTGTCGGCAGAAGCTCGCCGCGTACACCTAGCCCCGCGCCGCGCAAAAAGCGGCGTTGGATTTCCGATACTTAACTGCTCGACGGGTGGTCACTCTGGAAACTCAAACTCTAGGGCTAGAAGGGCGGCTTCGCGTTTGAAATAGAGTTTGAACTGCTTGCGCCCAAGCGCAAAATCAACGCGATGTAAAACGTACCAGCCAGCACACCCGGTGCAATCGCGATCCAAGGTTGCGAATTGCCCAGCAAGGTGTGCAAGCTGGCAGGCAACAACACGATCACGGCAACGCTCAGCGCAAATGCACCGATGCGCGCAAAGCGTCGGCCCGCTAGGCGCCGCTGCAGCGCCAGCACAATATGGCGCAAAGCAACCGTCGATAGCACCGCATAGCTGCCCTGCGCAAGGCCAGCGCGCAGGCTTTGTTTGCCTTGGCAAACGAGCCAACAGGAACCTTGTGCGCTGTCGGTGTCACGATGTACCCAATAGGCCCAGCTACCATAGACCACGAAAGCCAGCAGCGGTGCGAGCCACACGAGCGTGCGATGCAGGGTTTGGCGCAGACTTAAGCTATGCATGGCCATGCTTGCGTGTGCATGGGTTCCGGCAATGTTGGCTTGTCGCGGTCCAGCACATTGAGCGCGTGCTCGTTCCAATAGCGCAGTTGCGTCTGCACGGGCGCAAGCAGGACTTGGCAGATGCTTTTGGTATGGGTGCTGGGCCGACGCATAAAAACATCGCTGCGCGCCGTGTGCGTTTGTTGGCGCAAATGCAGGGCGCTCAAGATATGCATGGCGTGCGCAGCATCGGTATCGGCAGCGAACTCAAAAGTGTGCAGAAACGCTTGAAACTGCTGCTGACGATAGGCGATGACCTCGTCAGTGCGCTCGGCGGACGAGCTGATAAAAAAAGCACGCGTCGCGGCGAAATCTAGCGGTGTCCACCAGTGCGCCATCTTGCCATTCCAGCGCAATACCGTCAGACGCCCTTGCGCTACCAACACCAGATCAAAAGGGCTGTAGCGTTCCAGGTTTTGCGCCTTGGCATGGCTAAGTACCTGTTCGTATGCGCCGTGTTGAATTAGCGTAGGAATAATCTCGCCGCGTGATGTGGCCTGGCTCAGTGCGGGTTCGTGGTAGCGATTCAGCAGCGCCAGGATGACGCCATGGGCATTTGCGGCAATCCAGGTGCCCTGGGATTGCACGTCAACCGGATAGGCAACCTGCGTCAGTGGCCCCTCGATTCGGTGCAGTGTCTCGCGCTCAGCGCGCACGCGCGATTCATCGCGATTCATCGTCAGCACCCACTGCGGGCCAATCGCGAAAAGACTCAGACTACACATGGAACACCAAAGCTATTGCCCGGCTTTATTGCGCAAAAAACTCGCCGTGCAGGGCGCAATGCCGATATGCGCGGGCAGCGGCAAACCTTCGCGGCTCAATAGCAGTTTGGTATA
>JANNYA010000047.1:0-38562 GCA_031409855.1 Rhodanobacteraceae bacterium
CGCTGGCGTCGTCTGGGTTGCGGTCCGGGTGGTATTTCATTGCGAGCCGACGAAAAGCCTTCTTCAGCTCTTCTTCGGATACGCGCTTTTCGACGCCCAATACTTCGTAGTAATCGCGTTTTTCTGACATGGTTTAATCGAGGAATAATTGGGAAACATGTTCCGAGCCGGGCAATCTGGGGCTTAATCTGGGGATTTCAACCTGGAAATAGCCTCAGAGTGGCTGCGCAAGTCATTCAACAAATCGGCAATGTCGGCAAAAACCACCTCAGTCGCGTCACCATTGAACAGATAAACGCTATTCACTGCATCGCTGCCAGGTCGCAAAAATAGCTCAGGCCCGTTCATGGTCGCAAATGGCAAGCAATCGAAGCCCATGTTTTCCGGCTGGAACGCCTTTTGATCAATGATGGCTTGCGCGTCGAGCGGGAAGAATTCGGTGATGGTGATGCCGCTTTCCAGCGGTATTTCTACCTCGGAAAGCAAGAGCGCGAACTCGACGTAAAGCAGCTGCATCGCTTCAGGAACCTCGCGCTGCAAATGTTCGGCATAAATAGCCCAATCCGGTGCCAGTAACCGCGCTTGAAATGCGCGCTTCGCCTCGCGTTGCAGTGAACGAATGCCTTTAATATGTCGAAACAGCAGAAAACCCATGCCACCCAGCACGATCAGTCCAATAAAAATTGCGGTCATCGTCGACACATTAAACCATGTGCATCCCGCCATTCACGTGCAGGGTTTCGCCGGTGATGTAGCTGGCCTCGTCACTGGCTAAAAACGCGACGGCGTTGGCAATGTCACTGGCTGCACCAAGCCGCCCGAGCGCGATTTGTTTCGACAAAGCTTCGCGTGCCTCGGGCGTCATTGCGGCGGTCATATCGGTATCGATAAATCCGGGGGCCACAATATTGACAGTAATACCGCGGCTGCCAATTTCTTTGGCGAGCGATTTGCTAAAGCCGATCATGCCGGCCTTGGCCGCCGCGTAGTTGCTTTGCCCGCCGTTGCCCATCACGCCCACCACGGACGCAATCGAAATAATGCGCCCGGCGCGGCGTTTCAACATGCCTTTGATTGCCAATTTGCTCAACCGAAACACCGAGCCCAGATTGGTATTGATGACATCGAAGAAATCTTCTTCCTTCATGCGCATCAATAAGCCGTCGCGGGTGATGCCGGCGTTGTTGACCAAGATCGCCAAGCCGCCGTGCTCGGCTTCAATGCTGGCAACCACCGCTTCGCAACTTGCTGTGTCTTCAACGCGCAGAACTTTGCCGATGCCGTTCGTGCCCAAAGTGGCGCTAATCGCCGCCGCACCGGCTTCACTGGTGGCCGTGCCCACCACAAACGCGCCGCGCGCACACAACGCGGCGGCGATAGCGGCGCCAATGCCGCGCGAGGCACCGGTGACGAGGGCGGTTTTTCCGTTGAGGGTCATATTTGCTCCGGGGAGGGGGTTTAGATCGTGGGATAAAGGTTGGTGAGGCAAAATTACTGTTTCAGCAAAAGCGCAGCATTAAACTCCACTGCGCTCGCCAAGCCCGCACAACTCAGCTCCGGCGCAATACGCTTAATCATGCCGCTAAGCGCTTTACCAGGGCCACATTCCAAAACCCGAGTCGCACCCATCGTGCTTAAGGTTTGTACCGATTCAATCCAACGCACGCGCGAATAAAGCTGGGCGACTAATGCCATGCGGATTGCGTCGGGTGTGCTGCACACGGTGGCGCTGACGTTGTGCAACAGCGCGATTTTGGGTACGCGCAGCTCGATTTCAGCCAACGCCGCGCCGAGTTTGACTGCCGCCTCACGCATCAGTGCACAGTGCGAAGGCACGCTGACCGGCAGACGAATCGCTTTGCGCACGCCGCGTTCGGCCAATAGTTTCAGGGTCCGATCTAGCGCACTGGCATGCCCAGAAATAACGATTTGACCCGGAGCATTCAAATTTGCGGGTTCGATAATTTCGCCTTCTGCGCCGTCTAAACACGCTTGTTCGATCAGCGCCAAATCGCCGCCCAACACCGCCGCCATCGCGCCTACGCCCAGCGGCACCGCTGCCTGCATAAGCTGGCCGCGCAGGCGCACCAATCGGGTGGCGTCTTCTAAGGACATCGCGTCGCTACATACCAGCGCGCTGTATTCACCTAGGCTATGACCAGCCAGCAGCTCGGGCTTAGCACCGCCCGCTGCGATCCACGCGCGAAAAAGCGCCACGCTCGCGGCCAGCAGGGCAGGCTGGGTGTTTTCCGTGCGGCTTAACTCGACCTCGGGGCCCGATTGCGCGAGTTGCCAAAGATCTAGCTGGATGGCCTCTGAGGCTTGTTGAAAGGTATCGCTGACCGCGTGCATGGCGGCCGCTGGTAACTCGGCGCCGAGCGGGTTTGCAACATGAAAATCAGCCAGCATACCGACGGACTGCGAACCTTGACCGGGGAATACGAATGCAAGCGACATACGCGCACCTTGAACAACCATGAAGGGCGCGCATGTTAGCGTAGGACGCGTCGGGTGTGCTTCATTTCGTTTGACGAGGGGTGCGATTTAAACGGCTGTGGTTCGTCATCCCCGAATGTTTTAGTCGGGGATCGAGTCGGCTCATACGCAAAGCACAGCGCGTTGCAAGCGTGAAACGCCCAAAGAACTACTGGATTCCCGCCAAAAGCATGCGGGAATGACGAACTTAGAGCACCGTCACGAACTTAGAGCACCGTCACGAACTTAGAGCTCCGTCATTGCATCAGTTTCGGATCATCGAGAATGATCGGGTCGCCACATCAGCTTGAATTGCGTCCTTTGACGAGAATGCCTAATGGAGTTGCATGCGTTTGTCCGTACACTTCGCGAAAACGGTCGCATCTTGGCCTATAAAAACATGACACCCAAAAATATGACACCCAGGAATTAGGTCACTATGTCTATTGAATTAGCGCGTGCGCAATTGGAACGCGGCGTGGCCTTGCACCGTGCGAATCAGTTTGGCTTGGCACAAAGTCATTACGAACGCGCGGTCAAGCTGGACCCGACCAGTGCCGATGCTTGGCACTTACTGGGCCTTGCCGCCTTCCAACTCGGTGTTTTCGCAAAAGCAGTCAAGCACCTGAGTAAAGCGGTGCAGGTGCGGCCAGAATTTGCCGAAGCTTGGAATAACTTGGCGATTGCACTCAAATCAAAGGCGCTGCAGGCCCCAGCCCGCAATGCGGCGGTGCTAGCCGAGCTAGACGCCGCGCAAGCGGCATTCGCTCAGGCGATGGCGTTGCGCGCAAACTATGTCGAGGCCGCGCACAATTTGGCGATTTTGCTGGAAGCCAAAGGCGATTTTGACGCCGCCCGCGCCGCCTACAGCACCGCATTAACTTGGCGCCCGCACGCGATAGATTCGATGACAAACTTAGGCAATCTGTTGCGCAAACAGGGGCTATGCGACGCGGCGCTGCCACTACTAATCAAAGCCGACACGCATGCAGCCAATGCGTCGAGCGCGCTGAATTTGGCGTTGGTGCGGCTTGATTTGGGCGAATACAAAGCTGCGATGCAGGATGCGCAGCGCGCGCTCAAGCTGGAACCGGATATGTTGGATGCTTTGGCTAGCTTTGGCACTGCGGCGCGCCTGGAGGGTGATTTAACCAGCGCCTTACCCGCGTTGCGCCAGGTTGCCGAACGATCTGTGGCGGCGCGACTGCCCAGTGGAAGCGACGCGCTGCTAGAGCTTGCAATTGCTGAAAATGCCAGCGGCGATTACGCACGAGCCCGCGCATTGCTAGTTGACGCAAGAAAGCGGGCACCAAAAAATGAGCGGCTACGCTGGAATTCGGCGTTTTTAGTGCCTGCGCTGATGCAAGATAACGCCGCCATCGCGCAAGCCTTGGCGCATTTTGCGGCGGCGCTTACTGAGTTTGAGGCGCGCGCCGATTGGCATAAAAGTTCGCCAGAAGCGCTGTTGGAGGCGGTTTTAACGACGTCAATTTATGATTTAGGCTATCTGCCCGGCGCTACGCTGGCGCTGCAAAAGCGCTTTGGGCGATTGCTTGGCGAAACGATAAAAAAGCACATTAAGCCGCATGTTGCGCTTAAAACTAGTGCAGGGCGCAGAGAATCAAGCATCGACACCCTTGCGCCGCGCAAGCGTCGTATTGGTGTCATCAGCAGCTATTTGCGTGTACACACGGTGATGCGCTATTTCGCGGGCTTTATGAGCGCACTGTGCGCGCAGACCGAGGTCGAGGTTTGGATTTGGTACACCGGTGCGGCGCTTGACGCGCAAACTCTGGCACTAAAAAGTGTCGCGCACCACTTTCAGCACGTCAAAACCGGTATACAAAGCACGATTGCCGAAGTCCTTGCCGCCGATTTAGACGTGATGATTTATCCGGATATCGGCATGGATTCGCAGCAGCAGGTGTTTGCCGCTTGGCGTCTGGCGCGTGTCCAGGCAGCACTTTATGGACATCCGATCAGCACCAGCCTGAGTCAAATGGACGTGTTTTTTAGCGGCGCAGGAATGGAGCCAGAACAGGCGCGAGCGGATTACAGCGAACGCTTAGTGCTGTTGCCTGAGCTTGGGGCTGCGCTGACAGCGCCAAATTTTGTCCCGATACGGGCTGTGGCTGATGCTGCACCGGCAAAATTACTGTGTGTGCAAAATCTGGCCAAATTGACGCCGGAGTTCGACCTAGCGGTGGCCGAGATATTGGCGAATTCAACCGCAACACTGAGTTTTATTGACCGCCAGCCGTTATTGACAGCACGCTATTTGGCGCGTTTGGCTGACGTCTTGTCAGCGCACGGCGTGGCAATTGCGCGGATCGGGCTGATTCCTGCGTGTGCGTATGCAGAGTTTATGCAGCATTTGGCCGATGCCGATTTAGTGCTTGATAGTCCCTGGTTTTCCGGGGGTGCAACCAGCGCCGATACATTATATACCGGCACTCCTATTTTGGCCTGGGAAAGCCGCTATGCGCGTGGCCGACAAACCAGCGCTATGCTGCAAATGCTGGGCTTGAGTGAGCTAGTGGCTTCGGATAAGGATGATTTTTTCGCAAAAGCCTTGGCGATCATTAGCGACCGAAACTATCAACTGCGCCTGCGTCAGCAGATCACCGAAAATTCGCAGCGCTTGTTTGGTGCTGCGGCGACGCAACAGTTTGTTGCGGAGGTTTTGGCTTTGGCTGATGCTGCTTAGGCAGCACATCCACGATACGCAGGCCATCCCAAACGCCATAACCCAGCACGAAGCCGGAGTTGTCGGAAGATACAGCACCTCGTGTGCGACTGCGCGTCCCACAATCCAACAAAAGCGTGGCAACTGCGTCCAGTGTTGGGATTAATTGCGCGCACAACTCCTATTTTTTCAAGAAAGTTCGCTGGCGCGCTATTTGCTTACCAACAACATTCAAGAGGAGCACACGATGAATTTTGTACTGACGCAAGCACTGCGCGGTCTGCGTAAGGACTTCGGCGCTAATTTATTGGTGGTAGCGGTACTGAGTGTTGGTATCGCTAGCGTACTCATCATCTTTAGCTTCGTTAAGGCGATGGTGATTGACGCACCGCCTTTTGCAAATGCCGCACAGGTCGTAAAAATTGGCTACACCGTGCAAGATGATGCCGACCCGCAGAACCCAAGTGGCGGGGATTTGCTTGAATGGCAGCGCGAGCTTGCGCCACTGGGCAAATTAGCCGGCGTCAGCTTGGCAACGATCAATTTGAGCGACGATATGCGCCCGGAACGTTTTGAAGGTGCGTTGCTTTCGGGTGACTTATTCGGCGTGCTTGGCGTTGCGCCAGCGTTGGGCCGTACGTTTGCGAACAGCGATTTCACGCCGGATGCAGCACCAGCGGTCATGATTGGCTATGCGCTTTGGCAAAATCGATACAGCGCTGACCCAAACATTGTCGGGCGAGTGACGCGTGCAAACGGTGCCAGTGCGCAAATCATCGGGGTCATGCCGGAAAACTTTAGCTACCCACATGCGCAGCAGGTTTGGCTTGCACGTAGCCTTTTAAGTAAAGCGACTGATCTGGAGGCTGACTACGAAAGCCTGTTTTTAGCGCACACGGACCAGGACAAAGCCGCCGGTGTCGCGCGCTTAAATGCCTGGCTGCACAATGCCCGGCGCACGGCCTTGAGCGACGCCGCCATTTTATTGCGTAAATCCCAGCTCTCGGTGGATGCAACCGCGCTTACGCTGGCCGATGCAGGCACGAAAAAGGTTCTGAGTGTGATGCTCGCGGGGGTACTGTTGTTACTGTTTGTTGCATGCGGCAACGCCGCGTCAGTCATGGTGGTGCGCGTAATGTCGCGCAGCGCTGAACAAACCGTGCAGCTGGCTTTAGGCTCGGGTTTTTGGCGCTTAGCTATGAATATCGTGCTGCAAACGCTGGCTTTGGCGCTGCTTAGCGCCGGTATCGCCACCGTGCTTGCTGTTTTCGGCGGTGACTATCTGTTAACTAAACTAGGCCAAGATAGTTTGCCGCCCTATGTTCAATTCGGCGGTGCTGCGGCCACGTTCGGCTGGAGCGTGCTGCTTTGTCTATGGGCGGCGGCGATCACTCTGATATTGCCGCTGCTGCGCTTACAACACGCCATCCGCCACGGTGCACTGCATCAATCGGCGCGCGGGGTCGTCGGACGTAGCGCTGGGCAATGGTTAATCGGCTTGCAAGTGGCACTTTCCTGCGCGGTTTTGGTAAACACCTTTGTGATCGTGCGCATTATGCAATCTTTGGAAAATACCAGCTTGGGCGTCGTTGAGGCGGGGCTTGTGACCGGGCGTATTGCCGTTTTCGAGACAAGTTATCCCACCGCTGCGACGGTGATAAATTTTACCGAGAGCCTGCAGCACAAACTGCAAGCGATTCCAGGTGTCGCTGCGGCGTCGGTCAATTCGGTATTGCCGGGGGACTTGGGTGATTCGGAGCAAGTGCTTTTCCCGGGCACTGACCCAAAGCAACCGATCGAGGTATTTGGCGGCGCCGTCGATGCACATTTTGCTGCCGCTTATGGCGTCAAATTACTGTCGGGGCGTTTTTTTGACAGCCGAGATCAGCTCGACACCGCATCGGTGGTTGTTATTGACGCGCATGCGGCGGCGCAAATGGGCGGCCCGAGCCAGGCGCTAGGAAAAACCATTGTCCGCGTCAGTGAGGATAATCAAAAAAGCACCGTGATTGGCGTGGTGAACGCGCTGCGTCTCGATGAAGTGGACGATTGGCGCAGCATGACGGTGTTGGCACCGATGCGCCAAAAGGACGAAAACTTTTTCTCCATCGCCCTGCGTGCACAAGCGGGCACAAACCCGGCAAGTTTAAAGACCGCGATGCAGCAGGTGGTGGCGCAAGCGGATCCTGATATGCCCGTGTATTGGTTGCGCACGTACCCAGAAATTCGCCAACAAACCATGGCGGGCGAACGGGTACTGAGCACCATTTTTTTAGGCATGGGCGTCATTGCTTTGCTATTAAGTGCCACCGGGCTATACGGGTTGGTAGCGTTTTTGGCAAGTCAGCGCGTGCAGGAATTTGGCGTACGTCGGGCGCTGGGCGCACAAGCGTTTGATGTGATGCGCGCTTTACTTGGGCAGACCAGCGTCCAGGTGCTTGGCGGCATTGCCATAGGGCTGGGCGTCGGCGTGCCGGTGGCAAAAATGCTGCATGAGCTATTCCGCGGTGAAGTGGCACTTGAGCAAGCGGTACTCAGTGCTGCGGCGTGTCTAGTGCTTGCGGCAGTGATTGCCAGCATCATGCCGACACGCCGCGCGCTTTCCGTGCGGCCGCAGGTGGCCTTGCGCGGTGAATAAGCGTTGCGATCGCATTCGCAGTTTGGTTTTGTGTTGACAGCTTATGTGTGCGGCTAGGTCGCGTTGTTCAATAGTGTTTCCAAACAATGTTCGTGCACGCCGTAAAACGACTTAAGCGCCGTAATTTCTCCGGACAGCACAGCCGCACGTGCTGTGCTCAGCGGTTGTTCACGGCGTATCGCCAGAATCATTTTATTTTTTGCCGTGTGTTCGGTGGCAATGAACTCAAACACCTGGGTTTGATAGCCTGCAGCCTCCAGCAACAAAGCGCGCAAGCCATCGGTGAGCATTTCTGCCTCCTGAGCTAAATGCACGCCATGTTGCAAAAGTGGCGCGAGCACTTGCGGTAGCTTTATCTGTGGGCGCAGCTGTTTGTGGCAACAGGGCGAACATAGAATGATCGCGGCTTGCTGGCGAATGCCAAAGTGAATTGCATGATCGGTGGCGGTATCACAGGCGTGCAGGGCCACCATCACATCGAGTTGATTGGCGGCATAAGTCTCGCCGCAAGAAGAGCCGGCAAAACAGGTGCGCACATCGCCCGCGACGAACTGCAAAGTTTGGTGCGTTGCGCCAGCCACATTTGCGTCGCCAATATTCGTGCCGCGCAGACTCATACAGATCGCATTGCCCGCATCAACCAATTCGGCGCGCAATTCCACTCCCAGCACGGTATGCGAGGGGTTGCTGTTGCGTGCGCTTAAATAGTGATCAATCGCAAACGTTAGATAGCCTTTGCCAGCACCGAAGTCCAACACCTGTAAATCCGCCTTGTCTGTTACCTGGCTTTTCGCCAAAGCGGTATGAAATATTTCCAAGAATTTATTGATTTGCTTGAATTTATTCGCCATCGCCGGTACCAAAATCGGCATGCCGTTTGGGCTTTGCTGGGTAATACCGAGTGGCCGCAAAAAGGCGGCGTTCAGGTCTATCAAATGCGCTTTTGCGCGGTCATGTTGGGCTGTGGCCGCAGCTGCTGGCGCGGCCACACGTGCACGTAATAACTGACTTGCGCCTTTGCGGCTGGTGATTAGCTGTAAATCCTGCGTATCAGTCACTAAATGTGCGTTGGCAAATTCTTCGTGTAGCCAACTTGTTAGGCTTTGCCATGCCGCGTCAGGCGCTAAATTTTTGGTGATGTCTTTAGTGGCAAAGCGATACAGCACAGAAAGATGCGGCTCACCTTTAATCTGCATGGCGCGGAGCATTATTTTTTCGGCGCCAGTCGCTAGTGCAGGCTTTGCGCCCGTTGGCGCTGTGCCCGCCGGCGCTGTACCAGAAAGGGGTTTGCTCAGGCTCAAGCTGCGTAAGTTCGATGCCGCAAAAGCTGCCCGCGCAGCGGCGATCAATGCCTCAATGTGGCGTGTGCGTGCTTCGCTCAAAAGTCCAGCTCCATCAAAATATAAAAACTAGCGCCGCTGCGGCAAAATGCTTCGGGTTGGTTTGGCCTGATAGCGATGCAGCTCCAGCCAATCATGCTCAGACTGATCTAACCAGCGATCCAGCAGCGTCGGCACTAGGCCCGTGGGCAGATTGGTTTCGCTGTTCCACATTAAGACGATCCCGGCATTTTTTTCCGGCAATCCCACAATCATGCCGCGATAGCCTGCCACCGCACCCGCGTGGTACCAAATGGGGTGCCCAGAATAATCAAATAAACGCAAGCCTAAACCATAACCTGCCGATAGCAACCGCGCGCGTCGCCACGGTGGGCCATAAATTTCACCCGGTGTGGCAATTTGCTGCGTGGTCAGCTTAGTAATGACTTCGCCTGGCAAAACATCAGGCCGGTTGCCAAGCATCGCCAGCAAATACTGCTGCATATCCGTCACGCTAGCGTTTATGCCAGCAGCAGCTTCTAGCCAGTAATAGTTCGGTTTGACATTGATCTGCACATTTTTTGGCCAACGGCGTTCGTGCGGCCGCGCCCAGTTGTCATCCTCAGATAAATTTTCTAGCCCTAAATTCGCTCGATTCATACCCAAGGGCTCAAACAACTCCCGGCGCAACGCGTTCGCAAAAAACTGACCGCTGGCGGCGTAGCTGATATCAGCGGCGTAGCTATAAGTTATGTTTTGGTAAGCAAAGCACGCACCAATCGCACACTGCGCTTTCATACTGGGTAAAAGCGCGCGAATCGGCGCAAAGGTGCTGGACGCCTCCATCACATTGTCCAGCGTGTGGTGTACTAAGCCGGTGCGATGGCTCAGCAATTGCTCCACCGTCAAAAATGCCGAGTTTGGATCTTTTAAGCGAAAACTAGGCACCAAAAGCGTGACGGGCGAATCCCAATGTAAATACCCTTGGTCGACAAATTTCCCGATCAGCGTCGCCGATATCGGTTTGCTCATTGAGGCCAAGCGAAACCGCGTGTTGGCATCAATCGCCTGCGTGCTGCCGACAATGGCGGTGCCTAAACTGCGCGTCAGTACGACTTGGCCGCCGGAAACGATGCCGACCACCAAGCCTGGCGTTTGTGCCGTCGCCATAATGCCAATGAGTTCAGCGTCCAAACGCTGCAAATCCAGCGCATTATCCACCGGGCGTGCGAATGCGGGCTGCATAAGCGCAGCACACACCAACAAAACCCCGAGTTTGAACCGTATCGAAACCAACCCTATCGCCCCCAGTGCCGCGTAGGGTTTCGATTCTGGCACAACCCGGCACTATCAGCTTTCGTGCAGCGCCAAGTTTTTGCGCGCCTTAAGCCACGGATAACCAAACCTTTGGCTAGTTTGGCTCCTCGCTGTGTCGTTTCTTAGCCCATAACGCGCTACTTTAGCGCGCCCGTTGCACGCAATAATTCCTTGCCCAGCGCGATGCGTTTGTCGCGTCCATCAATTGTTTGCAACTCGACTTGCAACACGAAACTGGTGTCTGAGCCGGTGCCAGGCGCATCGACCCAACCAATCCACCAGCCTGTACCGGGCAGTTTGGCTTCGCTTAAGTACGTTCCGGTTTTGCCAAAAATGCGATGGCCGTTCACGTCACTGTCCAAAAGTACGGACTTTACGGCGTCCAAGTACGTAGTTTTAAAGGGTAGGTCACCGCGCCGAAGCCGATCAATAAACGCGAGTTGTTCGCCTGCAGTCACTGTTAAAACACCGTCAATCCACACTTTACGTGCGTCAGCGCCGATGCGGGCATTGCCATAGCCAACGCGCGCAACCCAGCTGGCTAATTGCGTGTGCCCAATGCGTGCAGCCAGCACCTTGAAATAGCTTTCGTTCGAGGACTGCATCGCGGCCTTTAAGGCCATGTCCGTCTTCCACAGTGGTTGATTGGGGTAGTTTTGGCCATCCCAGGGCACGATCTCAGTCACGCCCTTTAATGCCGACGTTTCCAGTGCAATCAAGGCAAGCAGCACTTTGAAAGTAGATGCTGGCAGCACGCGCTGCTTGCTAAGCGCTTCGCCATAAAGCACTTTTGCAGCCGATTGGTCTGGCTTAATCAACCACGCGCCGTGTTGCCCATATTTTGCAAATTTTGATTCGACTGTGGCCGCCACAGAAACGGGTCGAATCGTCGTTTCGGCGCGAGTGTGCGTTCCCCAGCTTGCGAGGGATAGAAAAACTAAAGCGAGCCTTACGTGCCTTGATATTGCTTTCATTGCGAGTGTCCTTGAGTGGGGTTGATGCGCAATGAGTGTGCGGCTGCGGCGTTGCCTACCCAAGCGCCGGTGCTGTAACTGTTGTAACCAAAATATTGAATCACGTTACAATGCGCGCCATGATTCGCATCACGCTCGACACACCCTCGCGTGTTTGGATTGAGAATTTTCCCGACCAAAAGCCACGAGGCATCAAATTAAGGCCACAGTCGCTGTGGTTGTTACTGCGCTTGTGGCTGGCGACGCAGTCTGCGGACGGCTCGGGCTGGGTGCGCGCGATCGAAATACGCGAGCGATTTTCTACAGCGCAAAATTTGCGCATGCTAATCAGCCGTGCGTTTACAGATTTCGAGCGCTTGGGGCTGCGCGCAGGCTGGGGCAAAGATCGCAGCATGCCGTGCGAATTACTGGGCCAAAGTCGACGCAGCCAGGGTCCATTTTGGCTGGCTGCTGGCGAGTCGCAAAAGCTCAATATTTTCTTTCGTAACAAAGCCGCAAGCGCAACTGAAGTGGCCATCTGGCTGCAACAAAAGGCGCAGACTGCAATGCAAAGCGAAGCCACAGATCGCGACGGGGCATATGGACCAGCGCAGCTACACGCCGAACACGCAAGTCCCGCCTACTGGCATGCTTGGGCCGGTGCGCGCGGCGACATGCAGGACGGCCTGCTCATCGTCGATGGTATCCAGGGCGCCTTGGCTGGCTATCGGCGCGCCCAGGGATTGACGGCAAGCCCTTGGCTGAAAGCGCTGGCCTTGTTGCAACAGGCCATGGTCTGGCGCCGCGCTGGCAATGCCGATGCGGCAAACACGACTCTGAATGAGCTAAATCAGCACTGGCATGATGAGCAGGCGCCTGAGCATGCCTGGTTGGGGGCAATGGCAGCGATCGTGCGCGCCTGGTGCGCTTATGCCAAGCGTGATGTAGATTCCGCACGACTGATATTAAGGCAGGCGAGTGCGGACCCGCGCTGGAGCGGGCTATTTCATTACCACCCGCGCGTGCGCACCGAAAACGCGAATCTGCAGGCGCTGATTTATCGCACAATCGCTTTGGATGATCGGCTAGGCTGGGTGGATCGCCAGGCAGGCGCTTACGGCGCCCTAAAACAGTATCAACTTGCCTTGGCGCTAGCGAATGAGTCAGAACTGTTTGATAGCGCCGCATCCGCCGCAAGCAACTTAGGCTGGTCACTTTGGCTGTTTCAACGCGCGCAACTTAAGCTTGATACCGCGCTCCACGGGTCGCCGCTGGCCTGGATTAGCTTGGCCGGGTGGCTCGGCGAACGCTTTTGCGTGCGTGGTGGTTGCTGGAACAGCATTTACTTACTGCGTATGGTGCGCGAAGGCGGGCCGAACGAGCGGCATCCGAGCTTGCAAGAATTTCGTCGCTGGCCTGTGCTTAGCCCCAAGCAAGTCGCACTGCAAAGTGGTTCGGCCAAACGCCTGCGCCCATGCGCAAACTGGCTAGAACTGGCGAATGCGTTACAAATGGAATTGGATGCGGGGCGGGTGCAGGTGGACGCCTTACAAAGGGCGAACTTGCTGCTAGAGATTGCCTGGTATGAAGCCCACCAAGGCGAGCTAGCCCGCAGCGACTATGCAGTATTACGTTTGCGCAGGCGCTTACGCGAACTGACGCCAATTGATCGGGCCTACTTTCGTGAGGCGTTACGCACCCTTCCTGAATAGCTTGAGGATTTAGGCTATTGCGCTGGTTTTTGCCCAAACGCCGCCCAAATCAGCCTAAAACTTGCTAGATTTCTCAAAGACACAATTTTTGCGCAATTAACCACACAAACCCAAGGAATTCACGTGAAAAATCTGCTGTTGCGCTGGTTATTACTCAGCCTGCTTTGGACTGCATCCGCGCAAGCCGATATTCGATTTGAGCGGTTTATTCCGACCCAACCCACTTCAGACTCAGCGCCAACGGCGGAACTTTGGTTCTCGGGGTCTTACGGACTTGTTACGTGTGACTATGTGGGGTCTTTCGCGACCCTTACAGCCGATAGCGTTACGATCTGCGGCAATGTGGTTCGATTACAAATTCCCGTATCACGCCGCCAAGGGCCTTGCGTTATTTTTGTGCCGCAGCCTGGCGACTTACCGCACAGGCAGCAATACCCGTTACTCAGACTACCTGAGGGTAGTTATAAACTTGAAATTGTAGGTCGGCCAGTTTTTTCCACTGACCCACTATTTAGTATTGCAACGGTGCCGTTGGCAATTGGTGGTGGTTCTCTTGTTCAAGTCCCGGCGCTAACGGGTTGGGCTCTCGCTATTTTAATGTTGACTTTTATAGCGGTTGCTGTCCCTCGAATTCGGCTAAAAACCCTAAAAACATTCAGTTTATTATCGTTATTCGCAGGTAGTTCACAAGCATTGCCACCGCCACCGGTTGTTACAGAAACTTTCACCATCGAGATTACGCTACGGGCTGGGGCAAACCGCATCAGAGCTGATACCTTAGTTGGTAACGGCTTGAATGGGCGATTATTCCCCGCACTCGCCGACCCAGTCCTGTCGAATTTACGCTTGGCGCAATCGAAGCGTCCAACCGGAGCCTATCAAGTTTGGTTGAATGCGCGCCCTAATGCGCCCGCCGCTGTGCTTACTCGTACAGCTTTTGCCGTGGTCAATTGTTAGCGCACTTCGTAACCAATCTTGACCTACACCCAAAAACTCACTAGATTGCCCACTGGTGCTTTTTTGCGCATTTTGCCACACAAACCCAAGGAATTTCACGTGAAAAATCTGCTGTTACGCTTGGTATTGCTCAGTCTGCTTTGGACTGCATCCGCGCAAGCCGACATTCGATTTGAGCGTTTTATTCCGACCAACCCCACTTCAGATTTTGCGCCAACTGCGGAACTTTGGTTTTCAGGGTCTCTGGGCATGGTTACCTGACATTACCGGCACCCCCGTGTCGCAGGGTGCGGATAGCTTAGTTGTCAATGGCAGCAACGTGCGTTTGCAAATCCCAGTGGTGCGTTTTCCCACTAGCAGTGGCGCTTTTTGCTTTAGCACTTCATTTGCGCCAAGACTGTGGAGTTATCCACTTACTCGCCTTGCGGCAGGCAGCTACACACTTCAAATAATTGGGCGCGACGTTAATTCGCCCGAGCGCCCTAATTTTCTGATTGCGACCGTGCCGCTGGTGGTTGCAGGCGGTGCATTGGTTGATGTACCTCTGTTGACCGGTTGGGGTGTGGCACTGTTAATTCTCACAATATTGGTTGCTGTTGCGCTGTCAATTCGAAAAAAGACGCTATTTACAACAACCAGTTTGTTGTTTTTCGCAGGTAGTTCACAGGCTTTACCACCGCCACCGGTTGTTACAGAAACTATTACCATCGAAATTACGCTACGGGCGGGCGTAAACCGCATCACTGCTGACAGCTTGGTAAGCAATGGCTTGAATGGACGATTATTCCCTGCGCTCGCCGACCCAGCCCTGTCGAATTTACGCTTGGCGCAATCGAAGCGCCCAAGCGGTGCTTATCAAGTTTGGTTGAATGTGCGTTTAAATGCGCCTTCTGCTGTACTGAGCCGTATTGCTTTCGCCGATGCCAATGCTTACGTAACCAATATTGACCCAAGCTCGAAAACTCGCTAGATTGCCCTGACACACGATTTTTGCGCAATTAACCACACAAACCCAAGGAATTCACGTGAAAAATCTGCTGTTGCGCTGGTTATTACTCAGCCTGTTTTGGACTGCATCCGCACAAGCGGATATTCGCTTTGAGCGGTTTATTCCGACCCAACCCACTTCAGACTCAGCGCCAACGGCGGAACTTTGGTTTTCAGGGTCTACAGGCCTATTTACCTGTGACACAGTCGGCACCGTCGTGTCACTAGTCGCTGATAGTGTGGTTGTCAATGGCAGCAATGTGCGTTTGCAAATCCCGGTGGTGCGTTTTCCAACGAGCAGCGGGGATTTTTGCTTTAGCACCTCCTTTGCACCAAAGACGTGGCGGTATCCGTTGACGCGTCTTGTCGCTGGGAGCTACACACTAGAAATTATAGGTCGCGACATAAATTCGCCTGAGCGTCCAAATTTCCTGATTGCAACCGTGCCGTTCGTAGTTGGCGCGGGCACCCTGGTTGATGTTCCCCTCTTGACCGGTTGGGGTACAACTCTTTTAGTCCTCACAATTTTGGTAATCGTTGCGTTTTCTATTCGAAAAAAGGCTCAACTCAAAACGTTCTGTTTGTTGTTATTCGCAAGCAGTTCACAGGCATTGCCACCGCCACCGGTTGTTATAGAAACCATCACCATCGAGATTACGCTACGGGCTGGGGTAAACCGCACTACAGTTGACGCATTGGTTAGTAACGGTTTGAACGGACGATTGTTCACCGCGCTCAGCGATCCGGCCCTGTCGAATTTACGATTGGCGCAATTGAAGCGTCCAACCGGGGCCTATCAAAGTTGGTTAAATGCGCGACCTAATGCGCCTGCCGCGGTGCTCAGCCGTATTGCCTTTGCCGATGTGCAAAATCGTCCGCGGGCAGAGGCGATTGTTAGTGCGTTGCGACTGAATAATGATGTGCAAGGTGCCTATATATTGCCGAAGCTGAAATTTTCGGCTGGCCCTGCGCCCAGCCCTAATCAGGATGGGCAGGTGGCCATCCGTGCCGATCTAGCACGGCGTTGGCAAAGCGGTTGGGCCTTAATTGGTTCTGCCGACAGTGGCATTCAAATAGACCATCCAAAATTGGCGGCCTTCGATAGCGTCAACACCAGCACCTTTCGTGACGCGGGCACCTATCAAGGTGGCAATTTTCTATGGGCATATGCCGGTGATGAAGTATTTGGCGGACGCAATATCGATGAGCGTCGTTGTGTAAGTACAACGGCGAAAGGTGTTAGTGACTGCATCCCATTCACGTTGACGTTTCCAGGAGCGCGCTTTTGGAACCAGGAATGCCCAGCAGGAACAGTGCAAGCGACTTTTGCGGGCCACGGTACCCACATAGCAGGTATTGCCGCCGCGAGTAGTCGAAATCTGATCCCAGCAAACTCTGGCTTAGATTTCTCTGGCGTGTGCGCCGGATGTTCGTTGGCAGTACGCAAAGCCACGCGGCTTTTTTGTGGTGAACGTGTTTTTTTTCCAAATGAGGAATATGCCGACCCTATAACCTCGATACCAAATTTACCCATATTAGTTAGCGGTATAGACTATCTGCTTGCTTCGGGGGTACAAGTGCTTAGCTTGAGTTTTGAGAACACGCGACGCATACCCGGATCAAATGCCTTGCCAGTGCAAATTTGTGCCCCTGGCAACGCGACATTTGAGGGCTCTTTTGCAATGTGCAGTGCTTTGGTGATGGCGCGGCAACGCGGCGTGATTGTGGTGGCGGCCGCAGGCAATCTTGCTGACTATTTGGCCTTTCCTGCGAGTGAACCCGATGTATTTCCAGCCATGGGTTTTACGCCAACAGCACCCGTGCAGTACTGGCAGGTTGGAACAGCGCCACTCAATCCAGATTTTGTCGGTTCAAGTTATGGTGTGGAAAAACCTTTCTTTCCCCCAGGCGGTTCGAACTATTTGGGCTATGCCGAATTGCAAGCACCAGCGTTCGAGATTCGCTCAACGTTTTATTTTGGTCAAGTTTGGAACAGCAAGTTTGGCTGCGAATCTTTTAATCATGAGTTGAATTCTGTACATATTTATGGCGTCAGCAACGCCAGCTATTTCGGCATATGCACCGGCACCAGCATGGCGGCACCGGCACTGGCGGGCGTGGCGGCCTTGGTGCGTTCGACCAATCCGCTGCTAGTGGTTGGGCAATCAGCCTTTGATGACGGCATTGTTCCGGCCGTGGGCGTGAGTGATGTGATGGCGCGCTCGGCCCACAATGGCTATGTGCCCGGTAATGTCGCACTCGCTCCGTCACCCGCGCCGCCGTTGCTGGCGACTATCCCTGCGCAGCAAGCCTGGGGTTTTGGCATTGTCGACGCCGAGGCGGCGCTGATCAAAACCATGGGTGCGGTCGCTGGGCAAGTCGTGAAGCATCGTTTAACGCCACTGTTTCAATTGCGTTCGCAAAGCAATAACGATTTTGCTTACACCACCTCACCGCAATCGGCGCTTGCATTGAATGAAGTGAGCTATTTCAGTGCCAACAGCACGCCCGTTGTGCAGGGCTTTCCAAGTTTTGTCCAATCTGATACGCCGATTGGCGATGTGCTGTATGCCCCACCCGCACCCGAAGGATTCGGCATTGTACCCAGTGCGGATTTATTTATTCTGGCGAACGACTATCGCACCAGCGCTACCCAAGCCGAGCCAGATATGCCGCGTAACGTTGCCGATGCGAACAACTTTCGGGTTGAGCCGCTATTTTGGCTGAGCCGCTGCCGTAGTGGTGGCAGTGTCGGCTGCGGCCTGACAAACGCCGAGTTTCTAGTCGCGCTGGAGCGGGAATTGACCCAGCTCAACAGCATTGGCTATGAATTGCGTGGACGTATCGGGTTTGTGATTGCCTGCAAAACCGCAAACTGTGCAACGGGTGCGCCGACATTACCGAGCATGGAGCGCATCTATCGGGCTTGGAAGGGCACCAATTTGGATCAGGCAGACGCGGCTTTGATCGGTAGCAGCATGCTCAATGATAGTCTCTACACCGACTATTCCAACCAAACCGCGCCCAGTGGCATCCCGATTTGGCCGCAGGTGTATGCGTTTAAGAATTTGCACTCGGATGGCGATCAGTTGATCGACGGGCAGGAAGTGCTTGCGGGTAGCAATGAAATGGCGGCTGACAGCGACTGCGATGGCTTGGTGGATTCGGTTGAATATCCGGTTGCGGGTGTGCCGCAGTCCGACCCGATGTTAAATTTTACAGGTTGCGCTGATATGCGCATTGCCAAGACGCAATCGGGTTCCACCACGTATCGGTTAAGCAACCCGCTCGGCCCGAACGCAGCAGCGAATGTGTTGGTGACTATTTTTTATGCGGGCAGCACCGTTAGCCCGCCTTTTTCACCCTCTAGTCCCACAGTTCCGGCAGGCTGGAACTGCACGCAAGCAAGCACCTTTGGCGCTCAGAATACTTGGCAGTCAACTGCTACTTGCAGTAAGAACGGTGGATCAAGTTTTGCCATCGGCGAATTAGCCAACTTTAATGTACCAAAAATTTCTGGCCTAGCGCAGCCGTATCAAGCAACAGTTGTTTCGTTGAACGACCCGGCAGCAGGCAACAATTTGGCGAATTAGGCGTCCAGCTGCATTCAGCCCGAACGCAGCCCAACTCAGCCGAAAACTTGCCAAACCACATTACGCGCCGGTGCACTATGATGCGCGCTGCAAATTTTTTGATGATGAAGCAATGATTCCAGGCATTCCCGCACTAGGTATTCCTAAAACCGGCCGGCGGCCGCTGAGCTACAAAGACGCGGGCGTTGATATCGACGCCGGGCACGCCTTGGTTGAGCGCATCAAGCCTGCTGTGGCGCGCACGCGGCGGCCGGAAGTGCTGTCCGGCTTGGGCGGCTTTGGTGCGCTGTTCGCAATTCCGCCGGGTAAATATCTTGAAGCGGTGCTAGTTAGCGGCACCGATGGCGTGGGTACCAAGCTGAAACTGGCGCAAACGCTGAACCGCCACGCCACCATCGGCATCGATTTAGTGGCGATGTGCGTGAATGATGTCTTGGTGCAGGGCGCAGAGCCGTTGTTTTTCCTGGATTATTTCGCCACCGGCAAACTTGATGTGGAAACCGCAGCCACCGTTATTGAAGGTATCGCCAAAGGCTGTGAATTAGCAGGTTGCGCCTTAGTTGGCGGCGAAACCGCTGAAATGCCGGATATGTATGGCCCAGGCGAATACGATTTGGCCGGTTTTACCGTTGGTGCGGTTGAACGCGCCAAAATTATTGACGGCAGCAAAATCAAAGCCGGGCAAGTGCTGTTGGGTGTGGAAAGCTCGGGGCCGCATTCGAACGGCTATTCCCTGATTCGCAAAGTGCTGAGCGTCAACGGTAGCGACCCGAACGCGCCTTTTGGTGCGGGCACACTGGCCGATGCGCTAATGCAGCCGACCATTATCTATGTCAAAGCAATTACTGATTTGCTCAGCGTTATTGATGTCGCCGGCATGGCGCACATTACCGGCGGCGGGTTGACCGAAAATATTATCCGCGTCGTGCCCGAGGGCTTAGGCATTCAAGTGCTGACCAGCCAATGGCCGCGCCCGGATATTTTTAAATGGCTGAAAAGCGCGGGTGATATCGCCGAGGCCGAGCTGTTGCGCACCTTTAATTGCGGGATCGGCTTTGTGTTGATTCTGGATGCGGAGCAAGTGGACGCGGCCAGTGCACGGCTAACTTCGCACGGGCTCAAGTCTTGGGCGATCGGTAGCGTGCAAGTTCAAGCTGAAAATGCTGCCCAGGCGCGCGTGCGCTTTGACTGAGAATTTGCCGATGCCGGGGCCGATGCCGGGGCCGATGCGGGTGGCGGTGCTGCTCAGTGGTGCTGGCTCGACGCTGCGGGCGATAGTTGCTGCGCGGCTCAATATTGAAATTGTGGCGGTCCTATCGGATCGGCCTGAGGCCGCAGGACTAGCCTTCGCACAAGGCTCGGGCTTAAGCGCGCTGTGTCTCCAGCGTCGAAATTACGCCACCAAGCGAGCCTTTGAAGCGGCAATGATCGAAGCGCTACTCGCCGTCAAGCCAGATTTGATCGTATTAGCTGGCTTTATGCGAGTTTTAAGCCCGACGATGGTGGCGCATTTTGGCGGGCGCATGATCAATCTGCACCCGTCACTTTTGCCGAAATACCCTGGATTGGACACGCATGCTCGCGCGATTGCCGCTGGCGACGTCGAACACGGCGCCAGCGTGCACTGGGTTACGGCCGAGCTGGACGCTGGCCCCGTGATTACGCAAGTGCGCACTCCGATTTTGCCGGGTGATAATGCTGAAACTCTCAGTGCGCGTTTGAAGCCGTTGGAACATGCGCTGGTGGTTTCGGTGCTGGCGCAATTTGCTACATCGCATCCACAATATGCCACTATTTCGCCATACCGCTGAGCGCGACGTCGCGTGGCGCATAGCTGAGTGTTTTCAGTGCTATCCGCTGCATCAATGCGTTATTTGCAAATGCGCGCATCGTGGGCTCGCGCAGAAAATTAATCACCGGGTTTGATGACTGAAACAACGGCGTCACGATTCGACTGATTCGCTGCAGTTTATTAGCCTCGCTGCGGCGCTGCTGATCAAAGCTTTTCAACGCCTGCGGTAAATGCGCTTGCGCTAAATTTGTCTTTTGGACACACTGCGCCAAGCACCAAGCGTCTTGTAAAGCTAGGCCCGCGCCCAAACCCAATTGCGGGCTCATCGCGTGTGCGGCGTCGCCAATTAGCACGACGTGCTCGTTGAAATATTGGCTACAACTGACGTCACTATAACGATAGGAAACTAATTTCGGCAAACTCGCAAGTTCGGCTAATTGCGCTGCCAGCTCTGGCTGAATTTTTCGAATCAGCATTAACCAATCGCTGGGGTTTGCCGCTAACTGTGAAAGTGCATCGGCTTTCACAGGTAGGGCGATTGTGATGCAACGCGGCGCTCCGGGTGCGTTGGCGCCCACGGGCCAAACCGACACATGCGAGCCAGCGTTGAAGTGCTGTGTCAAGGTTCGAGAATTTTGGTACGAGTCGGGCAGGGTTGCCAAACACACGATGGCACCGTTTGGGTAGGGTTGCCGGTAGCATTGAATTTGCTTACATGTGCTGCGCACGCTTGAGTTAACGCCATCGGCGGCAATAATGAGATCAAAGGGGCCATAGGTTGTCTGGCGTGCTGCTTGCGTAACACCCGTTAGCAGGCCTCGATGTGCGTCAACATCGGTAATGCGGGTATTCCAAGTAACACCAGCCTGTGTTTTCGCGGCCATTGCGCTGCGTAGTACGCGTTGCAGCGCCGCACGTTGAACGCCGCACGCGCGCAAGTTTGATTCGTAGGCGAGCGTAAATCGACGTTTGTTCCTGGCAAACTCAACGTCGATTTTCTCAATTGGTGCCGCTAGTTGCCAAAGCTCCGCTGCCAAGCCGGCGGCGTGCAGCACTGCAAGCGCTGGTGCCTGCAACAAAAGCCCAGCCCCGGCATCGGCATCCGGCGCGTTGCCTTCAAACACGCTAACTTGCACGCCAATACGCGCCAAAAATAGCGCAGCGGCGCTGCCTGCTATGCCACAGCCGATGATTGCAACACTATTGATCACTCAGGCTGCATTGCGCGCACGATGCCAGGGCGTGCGGGTAAGTTATCGGGGGTTTGAATGTTCCAGGCGAGACCACAGCGCGCTAAAAGCTGGATAAATGCAAAGCCAATGTCGCTTTGTCCAGGGTAAAGCCCGTGTCGAGCCGATGCCGGATAGGCATGATGATTGTTGTGCCAGCTTTCCCCCATTGACGGAATTGCTGCCCATGGCACGTCGTGTGCCTGTACTGCACCATCGAGCACTAGCCAAGTTTGCGGCCCCCGCGTATGACACAAGTAACCAACAAACCAATGCATCGAAACGCCAATAAAAACCCGCATACAGATGCCCCACAGCAGCCAAGGAAGGCCACCAAGCCAGAAGAAAATGATTGCTAGAGGAATTTGCTGCGCCATCCAGGTTCTCTGCAAGAATTGATAAAAACGGTCATCGCTGATGCCCGGCCCTGGGTCAAACGCGGGGGCATTGGCAAGTTTCAACGTGCAATGCAGCGCCAAAAATCCGTCCTTCCAGGCGCTATGACCATGCTTCAAATAAGCATGACAGTCTTTTTGCCGCTGCGCCCAATCGCGCAAATCATGCGACTGAATCACCCAAAATGGCCCGTGCATACCCACCAACGTGCCGGAATACACCAGCAGGCGCTCCAGCCATTTCGGGCAGTCAAAGGTGCGATGAATCAAGCGCCGATGAAAGCCGACCGAATGCCCGGTACACATGGTGATAGCCAGGCCAAGCACGCACAGCGCAATCGCTGCGGGCGTGGCATAAAATAGTGCCGCGAACGCCCCCAACATCATGCCCGCATTCCAAAGCGAGCGGGCGGGATCCCAGCGCACGTCACCGTTGATCGGATCGTGCTCGGGCGTAATCGCCAGCGAGCTCACTTTAAACGGCCCGATCGTGGCGTCGCGTTGGCGCTCAGTGCTGGATTGCGCGTGCATACTTAATATCCTTGGGTGAGCGGTTTGAGGAATCTGTAATGCAGCAAATGAACGCCAACGTCCTAAAAGTCTTTTCTTGGCTGAAAAAGCCGTTTGTCGGCGGGATGGTTTATGGCCTGCTAATGCGCGGGCTTTTTCAATTTGCGCCGGTAAAGCATAACGTGGGCGAGGTGATGGGAATTTCATTTGCCTTGGGCGTGCCCTTTGCCGTGGGTGCGATCAGCGTATTTTTGCGTCCAGCACAGGATCGAACTTGGGGTAATGCCATCAGTGGCGCCCTGTTAAGCGTGACGCTGTTTGTACTGGGCACCGGGATTTTATTATGGGAAGGCTTAATTTGTATCATGATGGCGCTGCCGCTGTTTTTATTGATGGGCGTTTTGGGGGCTCTGGCGGCCACATTAGTGAGTCGAAAGCATGACAGCACGCGCATCAATGTCAGCGTGATTGCGCTGTTGCCGCTGCTTTCGTCGATGTTTGAAGCACAGCAAGGTGGCTTTGTACCGGTGTCGCAAATACGCCATGAAATCATGCGGGAAGCGGTGTTGGAACTGCCCAGCGAGGTCATATGGGCGAAATTGTTGAACACGCCGGAGATCCCAGAAGACCAATATGCTGGCAGCATTGCCCAAAATATTGGGATGCCACCGCCAAAGTCGGGCGTACTGCACCAGATCCATAGCGGCGCTTATCTGAGGCGCTCATTTTGGGGCAAAAACATTTACTTCGATGAACCGATAACCCATATGGTGCCAAACCGCCATCTAAGCTGGGGCTACCGATTTTATCCTGACTCGTTTCCACCGGGTGCAATGGACGAACATGTCGTGATTGGCGGTGAATATTTTGATCTTATTGACACCGATTTCACACTTACGCCGCTGTCCGGCGCACGCACCAAGGTGCAAATTCGCATTGGCTTTCGAGTGAGCACCGGCTTCAATTTTTACGCCGTGCCTGCGGCAAAATTGGTGCTGGGAAATTTTGCTGAGACGGCTTTATCGTACTTTGGCTCGGATGCTTCGACGCAATCGCCTAAATAGCGAAATGCCCTAGCAACACGGAAATTTGTTTCTTGTTGTTTCGGTTTTGAGGGAAGGATCCTAGAACCGCACAATTGAAGACTCAAAATCCCCGCTACAATAGCCGCATCAAATCGGAGTTCAATATGTCGGATCTTTGTGCGGAATTAGTTGAAGTGACGCGAAAAATGCCACTTTCGCTTCAAGCCGAGGTGCTTGACTTTGCCCAATTTATTCAAGCGCGTCATGCACCTAGGCAAGTTAAAGCTGAAACTGCTGGCGATTGGGTGGAAAAAGTTTGGGGTAGCTTACCCGAGTTTCCAGATCGCCTGCCGCAGGGTTCTTTGACTACCGCAACGGGCATTTAGACGGCATGAAATATCTGCTTGACGCCAATTTCTGCATTGAAATTTTGCGGGGTAAATCTGAGCTGTCGAAAATACGGCTTCAGTCTGTCCCAAGTTCCGAGCTAGTTATGTGCGCCGTAGTGGAAGCAGAGCTGCTACTTGGTGTCGCGCTGTCACAAAATCAGGTTTGATCAATCTTCAGCAAATAGTGACTAGCCGCAGCCCCGCCGCTTAAGCCACAATCCGTTTCCCTTTCCGTGTTTTGCCACAGGCAAAACATTCAATTCAACTCTATCTTGCACTTGGAAACCCAATGGCCCATTTTGACGTCCGTTCTGCCGCCCGTACCGCCCCTGACCAACCGCTGGTTGATATCGCTGACTATGTCATTGACTATCAAGTTGACAGCGTTGAAGCCATCAATACCGCCCGCTATATGTTGCTCGACTCGTTGGCGTGCTCGATGTTGGCGATGAAATTCCCAGAATGCGTCAAGCATTTAGGCCCGGTGGTTCCGGGCGCCACAATGACCGGCGGCGTGCGCGTGCCGGGCACCAGCCACGAGCTAGATCCAGTGCAGGCCGCGTTTGCCATCGGCACGCAAGTGCGCTGGTTGGACTTTAACGACACCTGGCTTGCGGCCGAGTGGGGCCACCCGTCGGATAATTTGGGCGCGATTTTGTCGGTGGCAGACTATTTAAGCCGTAAAAATGTTGCTGAGGGCAAGGCGCCGATGACGGTCGGCGAAGTGCTGAAATATGCCGTGAAAGCACATGAAATTCAGGGCTGCTATGCCTTGAAAAATAGCTTTAATCGCGTCGGTTTAGATCACGTGATTTTGGTGCGTCTGGCTTCAACAGCCGTTGCAACGGCTATGTTGGGCGGCAGCAAAGCCGATGTGATTACTGCGGTCAGCCACAGTTGGATTGATGGCGGCGCACTGCGCACCTATCGCCATGCACCCAATACCGGCCCGCGCAAGAGCTGGGCGGCCGGGGATGCCTGCCGACGCGCCGTCATTCATGCATTAAACGCCGTCAACAAAGGCGTAGTCAGCTATCCGACCGCGCTTTCTGCGAAAACTTGGGGCTTTTACGACGTGGCATTCAAAGGCAAAGCCTTTGAGTTTGAGCGCAGCTTTGGCTCTTACGTGATGGAAAACGTGCTGTTCAAGATCAGCTTCCCGGCTGAATTTCACGCACAAACCGCAGTTGAATGCGCAATGCAGCTGCATCCACAGGTGGCGGGCAAGATTGATCAAATCGAGAAAATCAGCATTGATACGCAAGAAGCAGGTGTGCGTATTATTGATAAAACCGGCCCGCTCGGCAATTACGCGGATCGCGATCACTGCTTGCAATATATGGTCGCCGTGCCGATGATTTTTGGCCGCCTGACCGCGGATGATTACAACGATGGTATCGCCGCTGACCCGCGTATTGATGCGCTGCGCGCGAAAATGGAAGTCAAAGAAAATCCGCAATTCACCACAGACTATTTTGATTCGGAAAAACGCTACATCGGCAACGCGATTCAAGTGTTTTTCAAAGACGGCACGAGTACCGACAAAGTCTCTATCGACTTCCCAATCGGCCATCGCAAGCGTCGTGCCGAAGGTATTCCGGTGCTTTTAAAGAAATTTGAAGCCGCCATTAGCGTACAGTTTGGTAAGCGCCAAGCCGATAAAATTATCGCGCTCAGCCGCGACCCGGCCAAGTTCGATGCGATGGCAATTCATGAGTTTATGGCACTTCTGGTGGCTTAGCTCAGCAAATAGACCCTTCCTACATCCGCTGCAATTGGGTGTAGGAAGATTATTGCGTCAACCCCGCAACACCAGCACCGCTTTTCCGGATGCGGTGCGTACATCCTCGATGCGCATGCGCTCAGCCCATTCCGGCGCTTGCGTGCGGCGATCAAAGATCACCAAATAGCCTTCGGATAAACCCAGACGCGTGAGATAGCGCTCGGTTTGTTCCAGGCCATCAATTAGCGGATCAGCTTGCTTGTCATTCCAGACTTTCACTTCAATCGCCATTTGCTGCGCGTCATAAATCAGCAGCAAATCTAGACGCCCATAACCAGCGGCATACTCTCTTTCGATTCTGCCGCCGCCATTGATGACGCGCTGCAAATACGCCATAAGCACCAAATGCGGCGCGGCCTTGTGATACGGCGCGGAGCGCATCATCACTTCGCCGTCTTTTAGCCAAAACGCCTGGAAGTTCAGCAAAAGTTGACGCGGGTTGAGGCGGCCACTAGCGTCTTGCCAGCTTGGCAAAATGCGCTCATGGTGCATGCTGTATTGCATGACGTTACTCAAAACACGCGGTAACACCTCGGCATAAATTTTGTTCGCAGGTGCTAGCACTTTGCCGGGCAGTTGCCGCCGAATCAGGCCTAAGTCCAACACATATTGAACATCGTTTTCATCGCCTGTTTGCTGCGCGCCCATCAACATCGGCTCAATTACCCGCCGCACGCGCTCCTCTTTCAGCTTGTCGGTAAGCTGATCTAGATGCGTGTCATTGCGCAAAATCAACGCTTCGCGTGCGGCCCGCATGCGTTCTAGCTCGATTTCTTGTGTGCGATCTAGGTTTGCCTTGGTTTTCCACACCGCTTGTTCGGCAAGTGCGTTGACTAACCAGGGTTGACCTTGCGTCGATTGCCAGGCCAGCTCAATTGCATCTTCAGTAAAGATTTGACCGGTGGCATCGGTGTGCTGCTGATACAGCGTGACCAGCTCAGCGCGCGAAAAATCGCCTAATCGCAGGCTCTCGGCTTTGATATTGAAAGCGCTGCCACCGGTAATCACTTCACCATCCGCCGTGGTCATCCGATAGTCACGCACATCGCGCACGCCACACAGCACCACTGTTTGCGGGAAGAAATTCGGCCGATCCGTGTAACCGGCGCGGATTTGACGCAGCAAGGAAATCAACGTGTCGCCAACGAGGGCATCGACTTCGTCGAGGAACAAAATCAAAGGCTTTGAAAGTGATTCGCAAAGCCTGCGCAACACTTCAGAGAGCGCCGCCTGCGCGCCGCGCTCAGCCAAGATACTGGGAATTGCCGCATCAAATTCTTTCAAACCAAACAAGCGGCGTGCGTGCGAACCGATTTCCGCAACAACCGCACGAATCCCCGCTGCAACGTCACCACGTGCGGCTTGCGCGCCTTCGATATTGACGTACAGCGCGGCAAAATTGCCTTCGGCATTTAAGTAGTCACGTAAGGCCAGCAAACAGGTGGTTTTGCCAGTTTGACGCGGCGCGTGTAGGACGAAATACCGCCGCTGGCCGATCAAGGAAAGCAGCGAATCCAAATCGATGCGCGAAAGCGGATCAAGCATGTAATGCAGATCAGGCGTTGATGGCCCGGCGGTGTTGAAATGTTTTTCCATGCTGGCGAGTGTAACTGTAGATGCAGCATCCGTTTTATCGCGTCGCCCTACTTTTGCTTGCGGCCTTTTGAGTGGCAACGCGTAAAATAAGGCTGTAACGTAGCGGCTTAAGCATGCTAATAATTGAATATGGGCCTTACCACTCTCGTCATCGCCAGTTTTATCCTGCTATTGCTGCTTATCGCAGCCGCCGCTGCGGGCCTCGGCGCGTATTGTTATTCCAGAGTCTATTTGCCGCAAAAAAGCCGCCCTACAAGCATCCAATCTGTTGTGGCAGCCGCCGAGCCTATGCAGGACGTGGATTTAGAGCTAGCACTAAGCGCCGAACGCGAGCGCATCTACAGTGATTTGCACGACGATGTCGGTGCCAAGCTGCTGGATTTGATCTATCGCGCGGAAAGCGCGGAAAACGCGGCCTTGGCGCGCGCGGCGTTGAAAGATTTGCGTGACGTGGTTTCGCGTGCACGCGGCGAACCCGCTAGTTTGCTGGAGGCGCTGAGCGAAATGGAGGCGGAGGCGCGTACGCGATTAGGCGCGGCCGAGATTTCCCTGAATTGGCGCCAGGACGACGATATCGCGGAACGGCGTTTGGACGCCGCTCAGCATTTGCATCTGTTTCGCATTGTGCGCGAGGCAATCAGTAATGTGATTCGCCATGCGCATGCGCAGGCTTTAAGCGTGCGCTTGGCGGTGGTTGCGCAGATTTTGCGCATCGAGATTAAAGATGATGGCGTGGGAATGGCAGCCGATCCGCAGGGCGATGGCCGTGGCAAAAGCAATATGCGCAAACGTGCGGATGAACTTGCCGGGCACATTACTTGGCGTGACGGCACGCTGGGTGGCACGCGCGTGCTGCTGAGTTTGCCGCTTGAGCGCGCAGGCGTTGCGATTGCTAAAGGCCTAGCATGAGCCCTATTGCGCGCATTTTGATCGTCGACGATCACGCCGGTGCGCGCGCGTGGTTGGAGCGCGCCGCGCGTGCGGCGTTTCCGAATTGCGAAATTGCCACCGCCGCCAATGTTGCCGGTGCAATGTTGGCGTTTGCACAGCCATCGGAAAAATTGCCTGAGTTGGCTTTGATCGATTTGGGTTTGCCAGACGGTAACGGCACGGATTTGGTACGTGCGCTCAAAGCCCGCGCGCCGAACGCTTTTGCCGTGGTCGCCACCATGTTTGATGACGATGCGCATTTGTTTCCGGCTTTGCGCGCAGGGGCGCAAGGCTATGTTTTGAAAGACGAAACCGAGGCCGAGCTGGTGCGCCTGTTGCTTGGCATAGCAAATGGCCAGCCGCCTTTGTCAGCCTCAATCGCGCGGCGTGTGCTGATGCATTTCGCCGCAATTACGCCGAAAATGGCACCGGCGATTGCGGTTGAACACCTTACTGAGCGCGAAAGTGACACGCTTAAATTGATTGCTAAAGGCTTTAATGTGCCGAAAATTGCGGAATTATTAGGAATCTCCAAGCACACGGTGGCGGGCTATGTGCGCGATGTCTATCGCAAGCTCAGCGTCAGCTCGCGCGCTGAGGCGACGATGGCGGCGGCGCAGCGTGGGCTAGTCGGGGTAGGGCAGTTTTGAGCACGTTGCCTCTGACTTTCGACAACCGCTTGGTGCGCGAGTTGCCCGCTGATGCCATTCAGGGCGGGCCGCCAAGACCAGTCCTACAGGCTTTTTCGTATCAGCAGCCAACGCCGGTTTCGGCACCTAAATTACTTGCGGTTTCGGCTGAATTTGCCGCGCGCTTAGGTCTCTCTGCCGATGATTTGAATTCAGCTGAGTTTCTTGCGGCGTTTTCTGGCAATACGCTCATTCCCGGCATGCAGCCGCACGCGGTCAACTACGGTGGGCATCAATTTGGCCGCTGGGCCGGGCAATTGGGCGATGGCCGTGCGATATCCTTAGGCGAGACGGTTAATGCGGCCGGTGAGCGCTGGGAGCTGCAGCTCAAAGGTGCAGGGCCGACCCCGTATTCCCGGCACGCCGATGGCCGCGCCGTGCTGCGTTCTAGTCTGCGAGAGTTTGTTTGCTCAGAGGCGATGCATCACCTCGGCGTACCCACGACCCGCGCGCTGTGCTTGATCGGGACCGGCGAGGCGGTGGAACGCGATATGTTCTATGACGGCAATCGTAAAAATGAACCAGGGGCCATCGTTTGCCGCGTCGCACCTAGCTTTATTCGCTTTGGCAACTTCGAGCTGCCCAGTTCGCGCGGTGATCTAGTGTTGTTAACTCAGTGGGTCGATTTTTGCATTTCGCGCGATTTCCCTGAAATTGCCAGTGCGCATGCCGATCCAAGCGATGCGCGCGCCGCTTGGTTTATTGAAGTCTGTGTACGCACGGCGGTGATGGTGGCACACTGGCTACGTGTGGGCTTTGTCCATGGCGTAATGAACACGGATAATTTATCGATCTTGGGCCTAACCATCGACTATGGCCCCTATGGTTGGCTGGAAGATTTTGACCCGTCGTGGACGCCAAACACCACCGATGGCGAAGGCAAACGCTATGGTTTTGGTCGCCAAGCAGAAATCGCACACTGGAATTTAGGCTGCTTGGCGCAAGCGCTGGCTCCGCTGTTTGAGGAGCACGCGCCGCTGCATGAAGGTCTGCGCCGCTTTGGCGCGCAATTCAATCAAAGCCACAACGAAATGAACGCGGCGAAACTTGGCTTTGCTATTTGGCAAAGTGATGACGCGACCCTGCTCGGTGATCTTTACGCGCTAATGCAGCAGGCCGAAATGGACATGACGCTGACTTTTCGCGGCTTGATTGACGTTTTGGATAGTGAGTTAGGTTCCGGCGCAAGCCTCGCTGCACTCGAGCCCGCGTTTTACCGGCCTGAGCTACGCGATAAATATGCGGGTGATCTTAGTGCGTGGCTGGCCCGCTACTCGCAGCGCTCAAGCGGCGAAGATGCCACTGCACGGCGTGCGCGCATGGAAAAAGCCAATCCACTCTATGTACCGCGCAATTATCTGGCACAACAGGCCATCGATGCTGCCGAAAAGGGTGATTTAAGCGAACTCAATGCACTGACTGAGGCGCTGCGAGCGCCTTACACTGAGCGCGAAGAATTCGCGCGATTTGCCTTGCGCAGGCCGGAGTGGGCTAGGGTGCGGGCGGGGTGTTCAATGTTGAGTTGTAGTTCTTAGCCTTGTTCTGTTCTACAAACGGTTTCGGTGGCTGCTAGGAAGTTAAGCGCCGATATTTTAATAGCCCTCTAGCACCTATGGCATGGTGCATTCTGGGGACGGCACGGCCAAACTACGCGACTTTTCTTTTTCGGCCTAGCCCACAATGAGTCCACATAATGCCTTGCGACTATCGATTGCCTCCACTTTTATGATTGCGGCATTGGGCTGTGCTTTATCCCCGCCAATGGCCAAACGCGTTGATTACGCCGTGCCTTCCCCATTCGGCGCGCGCAACGATCCGTATTACTGGCTGCGTGATGACACCCGCAAAAACCGGGAGATGTTGGCGTATTTGGCCGCCGAAAACGCCTACACCCAACAGTATTTCGCACCGATGCTGGCGCGCATTGAAAGTATGGTCACGGAGATGAAGGCGCGCATCAAAGAGGATGATTCCGATGTGCCGGTGTTTGAACACGGTTACTGGAACTATTCGCGTTTTGAGACGGGCAAACAGTATCCAATTTATGCGCGGCGCAAAGGTGTAATGACCGCGCCTGAAGAAATTTTGCTGGATGGCAACGCCATGGATGCGATCTCAAACACCGGCTATTTTAGTATCGGCGCCTCCGAAATCAGCCCGAACGGCAAGCTGCTTGCGTATGCCGTAGACACTGTTGGTCGGCGTCAATACACCATAAAAATCAAGGACTTAAGCAGCGGCGTTGATTTGCCTGGGCAGGTCGAAAAAGTTACGGATAATGTGGTGTGGGCGAATGATAATCAAACCATTTTCTATACTGACGATCACGATGAAACCTTGCTGCCGTATCGCTTGTATAGACGCAACATTAACGCTACTGGCGCGGATGAGCTGGTGTACGAGGAAAAGGACAACACGTTTTATTTAGGTATAGGCCGCAGCAAAAGCGAAAAATACATCACTATTTATTTGGGCTCCACTTTAACGACTGAAATGCGTTTGCTGCTTAGCGACCGGCCATCGGAGCCGCCGCAAATTGTGTTGCCGCGTGAACGCGGGCACGAGTATTCCCTTGAGCACATGGGGGATCAGTTTTATTTTCTTTCTAACCGCAACGGTGCGAGTAACTTTGCGCTTTTTCGTGCGCCTGAAAAAATTCCCACCGACAGCAAATCTTGGACGCCGGTTTTGGCGCATCGCACCGATGCGTTGATCGAAGGTTTTGAGGTCTATCCGAATACGCTGGCGGTAAACGAGCGCTCGGGCGGCTTGAGTAAAATTCGCCTAGTCAGTACCGATCAAAAGCTGGACGAAAATACGGCATTGGCGCAATCAAAATTGCTCAAGGCCGACGATCCAAGCTATGTGATGGAATTAATCACCACGCCCGATGTGTCGCGTACCAAGCTGCGCTATGACTATGATTCCTTAGCTACGCCAAGCTCGGTGTATGAGCTAGATTTAGTCAGCGGCGAGCGCACTTTGCTCAAGCAAGAACCGGTGCTCGGCGAATTCAATGCCAGCGATTATGCCTCGGAATACGTGCATGCCACAGCGCGCGATGGCACCCGGATTCCGGTCAGCATCGTCTATAAAAAAACCACGCCGCGTGATGGCACTGCGCCGCTGTACCAATATGCCTATGGTTCGTACGGCAGCTCGACCGAGCCCACTTTTAGCTTAAACCGCTTAAGTTTGCTCAATCGTGGCTTTGTTTTTGCCATCGCCCACATTCGCGGCGGCCAGGAAATGGGGCGGCAGTGGTACGAAGACGGCAAGCTGCTCAAGAAAATCAATACCTTCACCGATTTTATTGATGTCACTGATTTCCTAGTGCAAAACAACTTTGGCGCGAAAGATAAGATCGTTGCCGCTGGCGGTAGTGCCGGTGGCTTGTTGATGGGGGCGATTGTGAATATGGCACCGGAAAAATACCGTGCAATCGGCGCGCACGTGCCCTTCGTCGATGTCGTCACCACCATGTTGGACGAGTCGATCCCACTGACCACTGGCGAGTTTGATGAATGGGGCAATCCTAAGCAAAAAGCCTCTTATGACTACATGCTGAGCTACTCGCCCTACGATCAAGTGCGTGCACAAAATTACCCAATGTTGTTTGTCACCACCGGTTTGCATGATTCCCAGGTGCAATATTTTGAACCGGCAAAATGGGTAGCGAAACTGCGCCATCTAAAAACCGATAAAAACCCACTGGTATTTAAGATCAACATGGAAGCCGGCCACGGCGGGCGCTCCGGGCGCTTCGATCGCCTTACGCAAGTCGCGCAGGAATATATGTTTTTTATTGACGCGGTGAAGTAAGCATCTGTTTAGCGCTATTTCTCAGTGAATCGATCGTCATCCTCGCGCAAGCGGGGATCCAGGGGCGGTAACGCAGCATTTGTCCAGTGCCGGGCTTGCAAAAACTGGATTCCCGCCTGCGCGGGAATGACGATTTGGCAGTTGAGGATTGACGGTAGTCAGAATTAAGTTTTTTATTTTGTTTTGCCAAGGCAAAGCAACATGCGAATCCACCGAGAAAAAAATGCAACTACCAACTTCAGTCAATTTTGCGCGGTCATCACGTCCACGTTTGCCGATAGCCTTAGCTTTAAGTCTGGCGCTTTTGAGCGCCTGCACCAAGCCTGCCGAACCCGCAGCGGCCAGTAAGCCCTCACTGAAAGTCACCTTGGTCAATGCGCAACAGGCACCGATCAGCGATGACATCAGCGCCAGCGGCACGATTGCAGCGCGCGAAGAAGTGTTGTTAGGTGTCGAACTAACTGGCGTGCGCGTCAATTCGGTTTTGGTTGATGTCGGTCAGCGGGTAAAAGCCGGGCAGGTATTGCTGCGTTTGGATGACCGCACGCTGCAAGTCGAGCTGGTTCAGGTGCGTGCGCAGGCCAAACAAGCGCAGGCGAATTTGACAGTAGCTCAGGCGAATGCAAAACGTGGCGCGGAGTTACGCAAACGCGGCCTGACCAGTCAAAGCGATACCGATCAAGTGACGGCGGCATTATTGAACGCGCAAGCGGGTATTGAGATTGCCAATGCGGCGCTGCAGGCCGCCGAGCTGCGCTTGAGTTTCGCCACCTTAAAAGCACCCAGCGATGGCATTATCAGCGCGCGTGGCGTGCAGCCGGGAACCGTGGTTGGGGCCGGTAGCGAGCTGTTGCGCATGATTAAAAATGGCGCGCTGTAATGGCGTGCGGAGCTGAGCGCGAACGATTTTTTGCGCGTGAATGTGGGCGATATCGTGCACGTGAACACCGAGCAAGCCCATGTTGAAGGCAAGATTCGCGCGATTGACGCCGGGCTACAGATGCAAAGCCGCACCGGCGTGGTGTATGCGAATGTGCCGGAAGATGCCGGGCTGCGCGCCGGTACTTTTGCGCAAGGCCGCATAGTCTTGGGCAGCCGCAGTGGTCTGGTTTTGCCCGCCACCGCGATTGTGCAGCGCGATGGCTATAGCTATGTGTTCACCGAAAAAGACGGCGTCGTTAGCCAAAAACAGGTGCAACTAGGTGCGACGCTGGAACGCAGTGTCGAGGTGGTTTCTGGCCTTGATGTGGCCACCGGCGTGGTGGCTGAGGGCGGTGGCTTTTTGACCGATGGTGACAAAGTCGAAGTATTTGCCGCACCGCCTGTAGCCGTAACGCCGGTGGAAAAGGCTGGCGGGCAATGAGTCAAGATCGCAGTGGCGGGTTTAATCTTTCCGCGTGGGCGATTGCACGCCCAATGCCGGCGATTTTGCTGTTTGTCATTCTGTGCGGCGCCGGGCTTTTTGGCTACAGCAAGCTGGCAATTAGTAAGTTTCCTGATATTTCCATGCCGCTGGTCAGCGTCAGTATTAGTTTGCCCGGCGCAACACCGGCGCAGCTGGAAACCGAAGTCACACGCAAAGTCGAAGACGCGCTGGCGAGCTTGTCGAAAGTGAAGTTGATCGCTTCGACCGTAACTGACGGAAATTCGACCACGATGATCGAATTTCAGCTGGAGCGCGACTTAAATGAAGCCACCGATGATGTGCGCGATGCCGTCACGCGCGTACGCTTGGATTTGCCGCAGGAAATTGAAGAGCCCCTGGTCGCCAAACAAGAATTTGTCGGCGGCACCATGCTTTCGTTTGCGGTGCAATCCGAGCAAATGAGCCAGGCTGAACTCAGCTGGTTTGTCGATAACACCGTCAAAAAGGCGCTGTTTGGCGTCAAAGGTGTAGGTGCGGTCAACCGCCAAGGCGGCGTGGAGCGCGAAGTGCGCATTGATTTAAGCCCCGGCGCGTTGGAAAGCTATGGCGTTACTGCTTCAATGATTTCACTGCAGCTGGCGCAAAGTCAGTTGGAGCGGCCAGGTGGACGCACCCAGTATTCGGGTGCTGAGCAAACGGTGCGCGCGATTGGTGTGGTGAGCTCCATCGCGCAATTGCAGGCGTTTCAGGTCAGCACGCCCGATGGCCGCAAATTGCGCTTAGGCGATATCGCGAAAGTGAGCGACAGCGTTGCCGACCCGCGTGCGATTGCGCTGTTTGATGGCAAACCGGTGGTGAGCTTTGGCGTCATCCGCACACGGGGTGCGTCGGAGGTGAAGCTGGGGCGCGAACTACGCGCAAAAGTAGCCGAGCTGCAACTGCGGTTCCCGCGCTTAAAATTTGTCGAAGTCGCCAGCACCGTTGAAGAAGCGGAAGACAGCTTTAAAAGCTCGATGACGATGCTGGTGGAAGGTTCGATTCTTGCCGTGATCGTGGTGTTTCTATTCCTACGCGATTGGCGCGCAACTTGGATTTCTGCGATTGCCTTGCCGCTGTCGATCATCCCAACGTTTGGCGTGATGCATTTGATGGGCTTTAGTCTAAACATCATCACGCTGCTGGCGTTGGCGGTGGTGGTCGGTATTTTGGTCGACGATGCGATTGTGGAAATTGAAAATATCGTGCGGCATTTGAAAATGGGCAAACCGCCGCTGCAGGCGGCGCGCGATGCCGCCGATGAAATTGGCGTCGCGGTGATTGCCACCTCGATCACGCTGGGTGCGGTGTTTGTGCCGGTGGCATTTATGCCCGGAATTCCGGGTAAGTTTTTCCGGGAATTTGGCTGGACGGCGGCCATTGCGGTGTTGTTTTCACTACTTGTGGCGCGGCTATTGACGCCGATGATGGCGGCGTATCAGCTGAAAGCCAAACTGGCCGACCCAAACGAACATAACTCACGCTTGATGCAGCGCTATTTGGTCTTGGTGCGCTGGGCGTTACACCATCGCGGGCTGACGCTGGCGTTTGCGCTGCTGTTTTTTATCGGCTCCTTGGCGATTGTGCCGTTGATCCCCTCCACATTCCTGCCGCCATCGGATTTGGCGCAATCCAATCTCACCATTGAGCTGCCGCCTGGATCGACCTTGGCGCAAACTTATGCGCGCGCCGAGGAAGTGCGGCTCAAGCTCAAAAGTATTCCGGAGCTGCGCAACGTCTACAGCACCATCGGCGGCGCGCTTGATTTGGGCGACCCAGGCAAAATGGAAGCCGCCGAAGTGCGCAAAGCCGTGCTGATTTTAAAGTGGGGTTCGGGCCAGGAACGTAAGCGCGATCAGAAGACGCTGGAGCGGGAAACGCGGCGCTTGCTGGCCGATGTGACGGGCGTACGTTTAAGCTTTTTGAGCAGCGAACCGGGCGAGCTGATGCAAATTGTATTGGCCGGTGACGATGCGCGCTTGCTGACACAAGCGGCCCTTGATCTGGAGCGCGCGGTTCGTACGCTTAAAGGGCTAGGCTCGGTCAGTTCTAGCGCCTCGCTAAAACGTCCGGAAATTTTAGTGACGCCAGACCCGGCGCGCGCGGCGGAAATGGGCGTCAGTACCGCCGATATAGCCGATGCCGCACGGGTGGCGACCGTGGGTGATTATCGTCAGCGCCTGGCGAAATTTAATTTGCCCGATCGGCAAATCCCGATTCGCGTGCGCATGGATGAAAGTGATTTGAACGACATGGAAGCGCTGCGCATGTTGCGCGTGCCGGGCAAAAACGGCCCGGTGCCCTTGAGTAGCGTCGCCAACATCACCATCGCCAGCGGCGCGCAACAAATGACGCGCTTTAACCGCGAGCGCAACATTACTTTGAGCGTGGAATTGAACGGCCGCCCGTTGGGTGAGGTAATGGAAGAAATAAAGGCCTTGCCGGCTGCGGCTAAACTGCCGGTCGGCATTCGCCAGATTGAAACCGGTGACACGGAAGTATTTGTTGAACTCTTCACCGGCTTTTTGCTGGCGATGGGCACGGGTATTTTCTGTGTCTATGGCGTGTTGCTGTTGCTGTACAACAATGCCTTTCACCCGATCACCATTTTAATTGCGGTGCCCCTATCCGCTGGCGGTGCTTTTGGTGCGCTGTTGGTGACCCACAACTTCCTATCCTTACCCGCGCTGATTGGCTTGCTGATGTTGATCGGCATTGCCACCAAGAATTCCATTTTGCTGGTGGACTATGCGGAAATGGCCGAGCACGAACAGGGCATGAGCCGCTTTGATGCGGTCATTGATGCCTGCAAAAAGCGCGTGCAGCCGGTGCTGATGACCTCGATTGCGATGATCGCTGGCATGCTACCGATTGCCCTGGGTTTTGGCGCCGATGCCTCATTTCGCGCCCCGATGGCGGTCGCGGTGATTGGCGGCTTGATTACCTCAACGCTGCTGAGTTTGGTCGTGATTCCGGCGGCTTATACGGTGATTGATGATATTTCGAGAAGGTTTAAGGGGCGGGGTGGGGTGGTGGGAATCAAAAAGTGAGTATGCGGGCGCTTTCACAGCAGTTCTGCGCGTGGACTGATTCAATGCTCGCGAAGAAGCTCCCAGACGGAATCGCGGCGTTTCACTTCAACATCTACGAGGGCTCGAAATCTCACCATGTTGAAATTGTCGGATGCCAGACTTATGACCCGAGTGACTCAGACTGGGCATGTGATGACATATTCGGCTCGGGTAAACCCCGCTTCGAACTTCGACACGGCATTGTCGGGCAAGGCTGGGAACAGGCGCTTGAGGTCGCTAAGCAATTTCTCCAAACTTACTTGGCTACAGGCTCAGTTGGGGCGCGGCAAATGCAAGAGTCACTCGCGGTCAGCATCGGTTTCGTTGATGGGGAACTGCATTTTGTATGGTCGCGTCAAAACGTAAATGGTTACCATCGATAATCTCATCGTTTTACCTGCTTGGCGCAGAAGGGGCGGAACTAAATAATGTGTTTGCACAACCAAATACGGTAAGTACACGGCTATCGATGTGGATCAGCGGATCAAACAGGTCAGTTTGGGTCCAAAAATTGACTTGAGGTCACAGCAGAGCCGCCTTTGCGCAATTACAGGCGGTGGTCAACGAAGACCTAAATTTGCGAATGATTTGAAACTAGCGCCAGGGAAATGCATTTTCGGTGCTACCGTCGCCAGGCTTACTTACAATTAAAGGATCAGCCATGTCTGTTTCCGACCGACTTCAAGAGATTGCAATCTCTATCAAGGCTGGCGGTGAAGATCGTCAAGTCTTGGTACGTACATTTTTGGCCTGGTTTGGGGCGCAACGACGTGGATATTGGATTGTAAAAAGCGTCCGTGATGCGCTCGCTGAAGCCAGACTTGTAACTGTGCCTGACTTTGAAACTGCGTATATCGATTCGAACATTGCGCTTCGACGAGAACCAGTAGAACCAACCGAAAATATGACGAGTGACGATTTTTCCGCCGATCCAAATAGCGATGCGGACAGCGCAGATTTGCGCGACACAGTCAACTCGGCCACGCCAAGTGAAGTAGCCAGTGCAGAGCATGTCGCGTGGGTGTACGAGGATCCTACCCAAAGTATAAGCAAGCTGTCGGCAGCCAACCGTGCTCCGGTCACTGTCGGGCCAAACTCGACCTTGGCGGAGGCAGTGACCTTGATGATGAACCACGATTTCTCTCAACTGCCAGTTCAAGTAAGCCGCTACGCGGCAGCCTCTCGAAGTTACTTCACGCTTTCGCCCTTGTCGAATTAGAAAAAGCGCACGCTCTAGGTCTTTTGGCAGCGCCTGATTTTGCCGCATTTCGCGGCTTATTAGGAGTCGTGCC
>JANNYA010000048.1:0-30852 GCA_031409855.1 Rhodanobacteraceae bacterium
CTGCGCGCGCTTAAAGACGCGGCAAGGCGCGGCGTTGACGTGAAGTTGATTTTACCCAGCCAAACCGACTCTTGGCTGGTGTTCCACGCAGGCCGCCGCTACTACTCCCGGCTGTTACGTGCGGGCGTGAAAATTTATGAGCGCCGAGGCGTGATTTTGCATTCCAAAACTGCGCTGATTGACGGCGTCTGGGCCACAATCGGTTCGACCAACCTGGATTGGCGCAGCTTTTTACACAATCAGGAAGTCAACGCGGTGGCGTTGGGGCCGGAGTTTGGCGCGCAGCTTAAAACCATGTTTGACAAAGATCTAGCCGCATCAGACGAAATTACGCGTGCGCAATGGCGACGCCGTGGCTTGAAGCTGCGCGCCAAAGAACTGTTCGCTCGCACTTGGGAATATTGGCTTTAACGCTAGCCGTTGCACGCCGAAAGAGCGGGATCTGTAGATCAAAATTCATCCCAGTTAAGCGCGACAACGCACCGAACACGCTCCATAGAAAGCATAAATTTCGTCTGGGCTAGCCCAATCAAGCGCAGCGGTATCGCGCGAAAAATCGTTAAAGAAAAATGCCGCAGTTTGTTTTGCCTTGGCAAAACGAATCCAAGAAAAATATGCCCGCGTTGGGCGGATTACAGCATCAACCAGAGGTCACGATGAATAAGCCAAATCAGAAATCGAGCAACACTGCCGCGTCGCCTAGCGTGACGCAAAAGCCAGCAGCCAAACCAGTCGCAAAATCCACGGTCAGTGAATCAGCAATGGGCGCACCCGTAAAGGCCACCGATGCCCCAATGCACGCGGCGAAAGGCAATGACGACACCATGAGTCAGCCACAGGCAAGGAGTCAGCCACAGGCAAGTAAGCCGCAACCAACGAATACACAGCCCGGGAAGAAAGAATCATGAATCTACCAAGCAAAAATGAACTCAAAGGCAAATGGAAACAACAGGTCGGCGCTGCAAAAATTGCATGGGGAAAGTTGACCGACGATGAACTTTTGCAATCAGAAGGGCATGCGGAAAAGCTCGCCGGTTTGGTGCAAGAACGTTATGCCGTTGCCAGCGATGAAGCGGCGCGGCAAGTGAAAGAGTTTTTCGCGAAAAATAATTCCTAAAAATAATTCCTGCCGTACGCTTTTGCGACGGCAGTTCAACTGCGCCTTGTAGGCACTATTTGCTCAAGGCTTTACCACTTACGCACTAGCCGTTCGCGCAGCCAAAGCGTCGCAAGCCATTTTTCACCCGCCAGCACCGGCAAGCCCGCGTGCACGCTGTCAGGGTCCACTTTGCCGTCTTTCACGTTGTCGAACACCACGACCCGCCCTAGTTTTGGGCTGACGCGCTGGTTCCAATGGATGAATTCGGTCTCGCCGCCAAGATCTACTTCGTTGAGGTAGCAAAAAATCGTGCGTACGCGCTGGCCAGGTGTGCCCGGGCCGATCAGATTGATGTCGTGTAGATAGTCGCGGTGCGGTTTGTACTCTTCCCCCACGCCATACTGCAAAAGCCCGAGATCTTCCGCGTGCAGCAGTCCAAGCTGCAGTGACCCGGTACTAGCAGGGGCAGCGGCTTGAATCAAGGCGCGCTCGATCAAACGGATCGTCAAATTTGCGTGGGTTGCTGGGATGATTGTTGATTGATTCGTGCGAAACGGCAGCCGAACGGCAGGGCCACCATTGGGGTCGCGCACCAGCGCAGGCCGTAAATTCGGGCGCGCCACCAGGGTTAAATAATTTGCCTGGAGTGCACTGAGCACACCATCAATCGTGCGTGCCGGCTGACCTAGCACGGGCTCCGGTATTTTTGCTGCGTGCGCGAGCTTTTGCTCAAGCTCGCCAATTAAATTATCCGGCGCGAAGCTGACTGTGCCTTTGAGCGACTTAATCAGCTCCGAACTGACCCGATCACCCGCTGCAGCGGCTTTGGCAAGCGCAGCGGCGCTGCCGGTAGTGATGCCCAAAGCGCACAGCGCACGCGAATTGCCGCCGTGCACTGCTTGCGCTAAATGTTGAAAGAACGCGCCGGGCAGGCGTGGTTCGGGGTCCGACACTGCAAGCAGTGCCAACCAATAGTGCGCATCACTACTGTCAAGGCGCGCAGCACGGTCAAAGTGCTCAGTTGCTGCCAGCACATCGACATCGCCCGCCAAGCCCTGCAGCGCGATCATTCCCAGCTCGACCTCGGCCTGCTTGTTGCCAGCCAACGCCGCGCGCTCAAACAATTTACGCGCGCGGCTGAATGTGCCCAAATTGGCCGCATCCATCGCGCGGGAAAAATCATCAGCGCCTTGATCGTCAGCCATTTAGCAGCTCCAAAGCAGGTAGCGCGAAAAATCGACGCGCATTTTCAGTGCTAATTTGCGCGACATGGGCCGGGTCTTGACCGCGTGCCTGCGCCACTGCGGCCAGCACGAGGGGCAGAAATTCCGGCGCATTGCGGCGGTCTTTCGGTGTGGGTTTAATGCAACGTGGCAGTAAATAAGGCGCATCGGTTTCTAGCATTAGGCGATCATCGGGAATATCACGCACCGCTTCGATTAAATGCGCGCCGCGCCGCTCGTCACAGATCCAGCCGGTAATGCCAATATAGCAATCCAGCGCCAAATAATCGTTCAACGCTTCCCGTGTGTCGGTAAAACAATGCACAACCGCGTTACAAAGCTGCGCACGATGTATTTTTAGGATCGACAAGAAATCCTGATGCGCATCGCGCTGGTGCAAAAACACCGGTTTTTTCGCATTGATCGCCAGCACCAGCTGACGCTCAAACGCGAACTGTTGCGCATCTGCCGGGGAAAAGTTGCGGTTGTAGTCCAAGCCACATTCACCGCCGGCTTTCACCACGTCATTGCTGAGTAAATCGGCCAGCAGATCTTCGGTAAAGCCGTCATATTCGCTCGCGTGATGCGGGTGCACGCCAGCGGTGGCATAGAGAAACCCTGGATACGCTTGCGCCAGCTGCATCGCCGCCACGCTGCCTTCGTTGCTGGCGCCGGTAACGATAATTTGCTGTAGGCCCTGCGCTTTTGCGCGCGCAAGCACGCTGTCCAGGTCATTGGCAAAACTGGTGTGACTTAAATTGGCGCCGATGTCGATCAGTGGGTGCATGTCTTAACCACGCAGCACCCAAATTTGGCGGCCACTTTCCGTTTTCGTTTCGCTGCTTTGCATGCGTTTTTCCCATTTCGTCGGTTTTGCGCGTTGATCGAAAATGACCAGAAAGCCTTCCGGCAGGTTCAGCCTGTGCAAATAGCGCTCTATTTGCGCCAAACCCTCTTTTTCTGGATTGGCTCGCGCATTGCGCCAGACTTTAACCTCGATCGCCATGCGCACATCACCGTGAATCACCAGCAAATCCATGCGCCCTGAACCGGCGGCGTATTCGCGTTCGATGCGGCCCGCGCCATTGACTACGCGCTGCAAGTAGGCCATCAACACTAACGTCGGAGCCGCCTCGTGATAGGTCACGGTTTGCATCATCGCCTCGCCGTGCTCGCGCCAAAACTCGAAGAAATTATCCATGAACTGCTTGGGCTGCATTGTTCCATCCGCGCCTTGCCAGCTCGGTCTGATTAAGTCGATATGGAGCAACGACTGTGGCGTTGCACTCAGCACGCGCGGCAGGACTTCTGCGTAAATGCCATTCGCCGGCTCCAAGCCCCTGGCACTTTGACGAATTAAGCCTAAGTCGATCAGATACTGCCGATCCGCATCACTAGGTGCGTACAACTGCCCCGATAGCATCGGTTCGATTACCGAACGCACACGCGGCTCCTTTAACTTGTCGGTGAGCTGATCCAGGTGGGAGTCATTGCGCAAAATCAGCGCCTCACGCGCAGCCTGCATCAAAGTTTCGTCGATGACCACGGCCCGATCTTGATTCGCTTTGGTTTTCCAAACGGCTTGTTCGGCGAGCGCATTCACTAACCAGGGCTGACCTTGGGTCGCAATCCAAGCGACTTCAATGGCTTCAGCGCTAAATTGTTGGCCAGTTGCCCTGGTATGCTGTTGATACAGCCGGATCATTTCTTCGCGCGTAAAATTGCCAAGCCGCAACGATTCTGCTTTGATGTTGAACGCACTGCCGCCGGTGATGACCTCGCCATCGGCCATGGTCATACGGTAGTCGCGCACATCGCGCACGCCGCATAAAATAATACTCTGCGGGAAATTTGCCGGGCGGTCACCGTAGCCAGCGCGAATTTGGCGCAGCAAGGAAATTAAGGTATCGCCGACGAGGGCGTCAACTTCGTCTAAGAAAAGCACAACGGGTCTTTTTGCGGCGTTGGCTAATAAACGCAGCATATATTGCAGCGAATCGAAGGCACCGCGCGCAACAATGTCGGCGCGGTTGTCTTCAATGGCGTCTAACTTCAGGGTCATTTTTGCTTGCTGGGCAAGTGCTGAAACGATCGCGCTCGCCGCCGCTGCCACGTCATTACGCGCCGCTTGCGCGCCTTCAATATTCACATACAGCGCCGCAAATTTGCCCGCACGATTCAAATGATCGCGCATGGCGAACAAGCAGGTGGTCTTGCCGGTTTGACGCGGCGCATGCAGCACAAAGTAGCGCTGTTGTTCAATCAAATCTTCTATTGCATCGCTGTCAATGCGGACTAAGGGATCCAGCTCATAGTGCAGGCTTGCGATATTGGGCCCGGCGGTGTTGAAGTGCTTTTCGCGCATGCCTTTGATAGGCAAAGGTGCTGATGATTGATCTGGCATAGAGTTTTCCAAGCGAAATTGCGGGACGCGGTCGCTTTCAGCGTCGCACACTACTTAAGCCTAACCGATTTAGCCAAGCCTACACTTGCAAAAGCACACGTCGAGCCTCAGCTTTAGAGTGAAATTGATGGAAATATCTCGGAACTTTTGTGCGCCTTGTCCCACAATAACGCTGAATATGGAACGGCGCGTCGGCAATAACGCGGAGTTAACACGCGATTGTGGCGGGGAATGGTACTAACGAATTGATAAAGGCCTTATGGAACCCGCTCTGATGAATGCAACAGTTGCGCGCTTACACCCGAACTCAGTAACAAACCCCGTCAGCAATTCAGTGCAGAGCTTAGCAAAGCAGCACTTGAGTGCCGGAAAGCTAGATCCGCAGTTGCTCAAGCGCAGCGCGAAAAACGTGATTGAAACGGAATCGCGCGCGATTCACGCAATGATCGACCGCATTGACGGCGCGTTTATCGCCGCCTGCGAGCTGATCGTTGCGTGCACTGGCCGCGTCGTCGTCACCGGCATGGGCAAAAGCGGCCACATTGCGCGCAAAATTGCCGCGACTTTTGCCTCCACCGGCACGCCCGCATTTTTTATGCACCCAGCGGAAGCCAGCCACGGTGATTTGGGCATGATCACGCCCGACGATGTCGTGATCGCGCTAAGTAATTCCGGCGAAACGGACGAGTTGCTGATGATTTTGCCGGTCGTCAAGCGCAAAGGCGTGCCCTTGATCGCGATGAGCGGCAATACCAATTCATCGCTAGCGAAATTGGCCGATGCGCACTTAGACGTTTCCGTCAGTCGCGAAGCCTGCCCATTGGGCCTAGCACCGACCGCAAGCACCACGGCGGCGTTGGTGATGGGCGACGCACTAGCGATCGCACTTTTAGAAGCGCGCGGCTTTACTAGTGATGATTTTGCCGCCAGCCACCCGGCCGGCTCGCTGGGCCGCCGGCTATTGGTGCATATCAGCGATGTCATGCATACCGGCAGCGAATTGCCGAAAGTGCGCGGCAGCGCCAGCGTTACCGAAGCGCTGATGGAAATGACGCGCAAAAATCTGGGCTTGACGGCTGTTGTAGATGCAAACGATCAGCTGATTGGCGTGTTTACAGATGGCGATTTACGCCGTGCGGTGGATGATGCTGATATTGATCTGCGCAGCGTCCACGTCGAAAATATAATGACGCGCGGCGGTAAAACCATCGGCGCCGACAAACTCGCGATTGAAGCCGCACGCTTAATGGAGCGCCACAAAATCAGCGCGCTATTGGTTGTTGATCAAACCGGCGCGTTAGTGGGTGCGCTAAACTTCTACGATTTGCTGCGTGCGCGAGTGGTTTAGTGATTGCCCAAAAATTGAAAGAAAAACTAGAGCAGATCAAGCTGGCGGCGTTCGATGTGGATGGTGTGCTCACCGACGGCAGAATCATGCTGATGAGTGACCAACGTGAGGTCAAGACCTTCCATGTACACGACGGTTTGGGGCTGAAAGCGTTGAAGGAAGCGGGCGTTGAAATCGCGATTATTAGTGCACGCCAAAGTGTTGTGGTGAATCAACGCATGCAAGAGTTGGGCATCGTGCGCGTGTTTCAGGGCGAGCGCGACAAAGGTGGCCGCCTCCTTAAACTCATCGAAGTGATGAAGCTAAAGCCTGAGCAAGTCGCCTTCATGGGTGATGATTTGCAAGATTGGCCAGCGATGAAGCAAGCCGGGCTTAAGATTACCGTGCCGGGCGGCGCACCGGAATTGCGCGAACGCTGTGACTACATTACCGCGCAAGCGGGTGGTATGGGTGCAGTGCGGGAAGTGGCTGAGTTGATTCTAAAGGCACAAAATCGCTGGAAAGAGGTGCTGCACGTGTTTGGTTTTGACGCATGACGCAGCGGCGCGGTGTTGCGCTTAGAAGCTGGATTGCATTGATTGGCCTGACGCTGTTGGCGTTCGGGCTATTCACTGTGCTTGAGCGCTTGGAGCAGCAGGCCAAGCGTGAACGCGTGGTCACCTTGCCGCCGGTAGATTATGCCTTTACTGGCGTGGAATACTCAGCCTTGGATAGCGCTGGCAAGCTACGAGTGCGGGTAACTGCGATGAAAATGGCGCATGCGCGCGTGCAAAAAACCCTGGTGATGACGTCCCCACGCGTGGTGCGTTTTGCCGACGATGCCGGGCGCCAAATCATGACCTCAAATCGCGCGCAGATTTTCGAGCAGGGCAAACGCGTGCTGCTGGATGGCAATGTGCAAATGCAAAGCCGGGGTATCGATGAGCGTATCACCATCATTAAGACGCTAGATTTGACCCTACTAAGCGAAGAAAAGCGCGCTTTTACTGACGGTGCGGTCGAAATTCAGCAAAATAGCGCTAGATTGTCCGGGCGCGGTCTGCGCGCGGATTTTGTCCAACAAGTTATCGAGATTCAGCATGATGTGCATACCGTTATCCAACCCCCGACTCGCTAGCGTGTTGCTCGGCGTATTGCTGAGCAGTAGTCTATTCGCACTCGACACAGATCGCGCCGCACCGATGGATCTAACCGCCGAACACTGGCAGGGCTCAATTGGCTCAAAGAATTCCAGTTCGCAAGTTTGGACTGGAAACGTGCGCATTTCGCAAGGCAGTCTAAAAATCCAGGCCGACAAAGGCACGATTTCCTATCAAGACGGTCAAGTCGGCGCGGCATTGTTAGAAGGCAGCCCCGCCAGCATCAGTCAAGCCCGCGAAGGCGGCGGTGAAGTGCGCGCGCAAGCCCGAAAAATTGACTATGACTTGAGCGCAAATAAGGTCATTTTGACCGGCGGCGTGAAAATCGAAGAAGCAGGCAATGTCACCACCGGCGAGCGTTTCGAGTATTCGCTGGACTCTGGTGCGATTGCTGGTGATGGCGGCACCGGGCAAGTAACCATGCGGTTGATTCCTAAGGTTGCGAAACCGAAGTAGCTTCATTGCTTAGTTCAGGGCGATAGCCTCAACCGCACTGTTCGGAAACGCCCGTTTTAAACGCAAATCTAGGGTAAGCAAGGTCGCCGTTGATTTTTCGGCCAGTTCAATTAAATAAACATCGGTTGTTTGTTTATAGCCAATTTTAATGGGCCACGGCATTGCCGTTGGTGCGGGTGTGATCTCAATAAATGAATGCAGCGGATCTTGGGTCAACGTTGCTAAAAAGCGCGCAGCTTCGCTGGGCTCAGTGGCCTGATGGAACACACCTGGGTTGCTGGACACTCGTATAAATCCAAGTTGGGTAATGTTGCAGCTCGCCCAACGCTGATGCTCATGCAAACGCTCAACAACCGTGCGATGAGCTTGGTGCTCGCGCCAACCAAGCGCCAGCAATGCATTGACATCAAGTAAAAGCAAGGAACTCATAAGACGCCGTCCTGATCGATAAGCTCTTGAATAGCAGCAGCGGACACTGCGTTGGTACCCACAGGTGCTCCGATAACATTAAATCGCCCGCTTTTCACCAAACCCAACGGCGGCGTTTTTAGCCCATTAGCAATCATTTCCCCCAATAGCTTGCCCATCGAAATCGAACGCGAAACAGCGCGTCTCCTGACATGCTCATAAGTTTGTTCGTCTATTTCAGCAGTAACGCGCATAAATCCTCCGCATGATGTGTGCATCATACATCAACATAATTGGGATTTGGACGCATCGATGTTTGTGTCACAGGAACTTCAATTCAGAGCTACACTCATCGCACACATGAAAAGCAATTTCGCCATCGCCCTAGCTTCGTATCTCAAGCGCATCAAGCTTGTGGGCGTGGCCTTAGCTTTGGTGTTTTTGGCGAATTTGAGCTGGGGCCAATTCTCGATAGCTGACGGCGCAAAACCACATTGCACTATGCACACAAATGCCATGCTGCACGCCGATGCCAGTGCCGCCGGTAACGCGCATGACTGCTGCCCAAAACGTGGCAAAGTGCCGCCAGATAGTCCGGGCTGTTGCAAATATCCCTGCTACACACAGGCAGCAACACAGTTGCCAGTTTTGCTGGGTGATGCAGATATCGCTATCGCAATTTTCCCAGTTGAACTGCCACATCGACGTTACCGCGACCGTTTGGTCGTAGGTTTTAGCCCGCCGGAGTTGCGGCCACCGATTATTTGAAACGGTCTTGAACTAAGCACGCGCAAAGCGTGGTGCAGACTGCATTTTCAAACTATAGGTGACTTATGTTTTCAGTAAAAAGAGCTGCGGCAGCTTTTGCCGCTGGCTGTGCGTTAAGTTTTAGCGCTCAAGCGAAGCCTATTGCCTTCGGCAAAGGCACGACCGTGATGGCCGAATACGGCGCAGGTACGATGAACGAGGTGCAGGCGTTCTACGCACCGCACTATTGGTATTCACTGGGCGGCGCGTGGTTGAGCCTGAGCAGCGACGGCGGTGAAAAATCACGTCACATCAGCACACTGCGCGCTAACGTGTTGGCAAAGCGTTGGAATTATCCGGCGGCGCAAGCGAATGTTTTCGCCTGGGGCGGCATTGGCCTGGCCACCGGAAATGACTTCTCTGGCAGTCAGTTGAGTCGCAATATCGGGGTGCAAGCAGATTATGAAACCCGCTGGATCTACGCCTCATTACGCAGTGATCTAGTAGAAGCCAAGGCATTTTCACACCGCATTGATAGCGTCCAGCTCGGCTTTGCGCCCTACGCGCACGAGTATGGCGGGCTGGCGACGTGGTTGGTGCTGCAAGGACGCAGCTACACCGGCGGCATTTATGACGGCGTTGAAGCCGCGCTGCTTTTGCGTTTATTCAAAGGCGGCACCTGGGTCGAGGCTGGCGTCAGTAGCGACGGAAAATTACAAGCGATGGCGATGTTCAACTTCTAACACGCTGCGCCAAATTGCAAATCTTAAAAATTACCGAGGACTATCCAATGAAACGTTTACAAGCGCTTTTCTTTGTCTGCATCACACTCGCCGTTGGCAACGCGCAGGCCAAAACCATTGAAATGAAAGTCAATGGCTTAGTCTGTGCGTTTTGCGCCCAAGGCATTGAAAAAACCATGAAGAGCTTTGCTGAAACCAGCTTTGTGCTGGTGAACTTAGCGCATCAGTTGGTCGCGGTCGAGCTAAAAGCCGATGCTGATATCAGCGACGCACGCTTGAACGTCGCCATCACCGAGGCCGGGTACAGCCTGGTATCCATTACGCGAACTGAAAACTCGGTATCGGATTTAAGTGCGCGGATCGCGGCGGCGGAGCAGGCCGATGAATAGGCTAGAAAATGTTGTGTTGCCTAGCGATTCGATAGCCAAACTCAAACGCACGATGGGCGTGAGTAGCTTGGCGCTGCTGGCCAGCGCGGGCTCTTTGGTGTGCTGTGTATTGCCAGCGGTGCTTGTCGCTTTTGGTGCAGGTGCGGCGTTGGCGGCTTTAGTGACCGCAGTGCCGCAGCTGATTTGGCTATCAGCACACAAGGCGCTGGTGTTCGGCGTGGCAGCAACGATGTTGACGCTATCAGGCGGCGCAATCTGGCATGCGCGCAGTTTGCCGTGCCCAATTGACCCAGCTCAGGGCAGGGCCTGCACAACTTTGCGCACTGTGAGTACCTACCTGTGGTCAGCGGCGGCAATTTGTACCGGCACCGGCGCATTTTTCGCCTTTGTGCTGGCGAAACTATGAGCACACCCAACATTATGAGCACGCCCAACGCATTTTTAGATTCCAAGGAAACCCATGAAACGCATTGACTTCCGTGCCCGCACGATTAGCCACCGGGCATGCCTAACGATGGCGGTTTTACTCATCCTTTCCGCCTGCGCTAGCACGCCACAAGATCGCGGCGCGACTGCAATTTCAAGCACTATTGCCAGTCACTACAAACTGAAGATTGATCCAAACACCGGGCAGAACTGGCAAACGCCCATGGCCGGAGCCGCACTTGAGAAAGACCTTAGCGCGCCGCTGAATCCAGAAAGCGCGGTACAAATTGCGCTGCGCAACAACCCGCGAATGCGCCTGCTCTATGCGGATTTAGGCATCGCGCAGGCTGAACTTTTGGATGCCACACGGATCGCCAATCCCAGTTTTGATTGGCTGCGGCTCAAGCCTAGCGCGGGTAATTTACCGGCCAAACTTAGCTTTGGTTTGTCGCAGTCGGTCACTGACTTACTGATGCTTGGCGCGCGCCGGAAACTAGTCGCCGGCAATTTGCAGCGCACTAGCAGTGAGATCAGAACGCAAGTCGCGACACTGATATTCGATACCGAAAGTGCTTACTGGCGCGCGGTTAGCGCTGAACAAGTGCGGGCAATGCGGGAATTGGTCGCCGAGTCCGCAAAACTCAGCAGTGATTTGGCCGAGCGCTTTTTTGCCGCTGGCAACATCAACCGCGCGCAGCGGGCACAAGAAAATGCGGCAGCGGCTGAGGCGCTAGTGCGCCTGAAAAACGCCGATGCCGATGCCTTCAGTACACGGGCAAACTTGAACCAGATGTTGGGCTTAAACGGTACCGAAGCGCGGCTAAAATTTGCCGCGAATTTGCCAAATTTAGCGAAAACAGAGGACGCTTTAGCTACGTTGCAAGCATTGGCACAAAGCCAGCGCAGTGATCTCGCCGCGCATCGGCAAAACGTGACGCTTTTGACTGCGATATTGGCCAGCACCCAGCGTTGGCGTTGGTTCGGCAGCCTTGATATTTCTGCCGAGCGCGAACGCACAGGCAATGGGGGAACTGCTGGCGATGGCGAAAAGTTGAGGGGCATAGGCTTTAGTTTGGGCCTGCCTATTTTCAATCAGGGCCAAGGCCGCCTGCTCCATGCGCAATCGATGCTGGAAATGGCGATTGCACAGCGCGACCAAATGGAAAGCCAGGTGCAATCTGAAGTTGCCTTGGGCCTTTTGCAGCTCAACAAACAGCGCGAAATCGTCGAGACTTATGCTGATGTGCTGGTGCCCGCACGCGAAACGGCGGTGGCGGAGATGCAAAAGCGCTATAACTTTATGCTGATCGGCGCGTTCGAGTTATTACAAGCTAAGCAGGCTGAATACGAAGCCTATCAGGGCTATTTAGACGCGCTGCGCGACTACTGGCTGGCGCGCACGGCGCTGAAATTGGCTACTGGCGGCGAATTGCCGAGCAGCCGAGAACTCAATTCAGATGCCAAAGTAGGTCCGCCACTATCTGCAGTGGTGAATGCACCGGATTCAATGCCCCTCGATTCCAGCTCGCCCGCTCCGAAGTCCCCAGACTCCAAGATTCTGGTCGCCGCACAGTATGTCTGCCCGATGCATAGCGATGTAGTGAGCGACAAGCCCGGCACCTGCCCAATTTGCCGCATGGCGCTCGAATTAAAAACGGGCGAATTAAAAGCCGGTGCGGCACCAGCACAGCAAAATCAGCATCAACATGAAGGTGGAAAAACACCATGAGCAACGATCAGAATAATGCTAGCCGACGGCAATTTTTAACGCTCGCAGGAGCCACTGCGTTCACCGGCGTTGCATCCGCAGCGTTCGCGCAAGATCATGTACACATGCCCGGCATGACGATGCCTGCTGAGGCCGCAAAGCCTATGCCGTTGCCGCAGCTTGCGTCAAAGGGCAAAACCTACACCCCGAACGGTTGGACGTTACCTTATAAAATGGTGGCGGGCGTCAAAGAGTTTCATCTTATCGCCGAACCAGTCGAGCATGAATTTGCGCCGGGCAGCAAAGCCAAACTCTGGGGTTATAACGGCTCTGCCCCCGGCCCGACGATTGAGGCCTTAGAAGGTGATCGCGTGCGGATTTTTGTCACCAATCACTTGCCGGAAGCTACCAGTGTGCACTGGCACGGGCTTTTGTTGCCCTCGGGCATGGACGGTGTGAGTGGACTGAATCAAAAAAGCGTCGCGCCCGGTGAAACCTATCAATATGAGTTCACGCTGCGCCAATCGGGTAGCCATATGTATCACCCACATGCCGACGAAATGACGCAAATGGCGCTCGGCATGATGGGGCTGTTTATCATTCACCCAAAAGCTGGCGATCATATAGACCGGGACTTTGCGATTTTGCTGCACAACTTCGCGCTGCACCCAGGCACGTCGCGCCCCGACCCGAGTGTGATGCAAAACTTTGATCTGTGGACGATGAATGGCAAAACCTACCCAGCGATTGAGCCATTGGTCTGTCGCACAAACGAACGCGTGCGTATTCGCGTCGGCAATCTATCCATGTGGAACCATCCAATCCATTTGCACGGGCATATTTTCCAAGTCACCGGCAGCGATGGCGGCCGTTGGCCGAAATCACAATGGCGCAATGAAATCACCGAAATTATCGGCGTCGGGCAAATGCGCGACATTGAGTTCGATGCCTATCCCGGCGATTGGGCTTTCCATTGCCATATGAGCCACCACACCATGGGGCCGATGGGGCATGAAATTCCGAATACGATTGGCGTGGATCAAAGTGATTTAGCCGCACGCATGCGCGCGCAGTTGCCGGGTTTTATGGCTATGGGCAAAAACGGCATGAGCGAGCATCAAGAGCACGTTGCCATGGGCCATATGCCGGGGCCGGAGAACACCTTGCCGATGATGGCCGGCACCGGGCCATTCGGAAATATCGAAATGGGCGGCATGTTTACGGTGGTGAAAGTGCGTGATGACGTAAAGCACGGAGATTTTAGTGACCCAGGCTGGTATCCATCGCGGCCACAGGATATTGCAAAAAGGGTTAGTTCGGATCCTGGGTTTGGCAAGCCGGTGCGAAGAACTGTGCCGACGAGCGCGCCCTAAAACGCGTCTAAATTTGACTAGATTAAAAGCCGCCATGGTGCGCGGCGCGCCTAAAGCGCGCCCTGTTTGACTCTACGCGCGAGATCAAGCGTACCGAAGCGTTTCACAATCTCTAGGCGACGCTTCAAATCATTCAAGTCAGCCAAATCTTGAAAGGGCGCAGTGCCTTTTAAACCTGCAAGCTCCGTACGCGCGCGGATGAGTTCGGCAGGCAAGTCCGTGGCGGCAAATTTCTGCTCGTTCCACTTATCTTGCGCAGACTGCAATGCCGCCAAATTGTTGCTGTGCCCCAGTACATTGAGTAAAAGTTGTCGGCGCTGCGATTGGGAAAGATCGAATTCCTTCACGTGAACCATTTCCAGCAGCATTTCCGCGTAGGCATCGATTTCAATGATGTACTTCAGCGAATCAAAAACTATCTCCACTTGGTCGACTTGGTAGGACTTGAATTCCTCTGGCGCTGCGATGGTTTGAGCCGCCGAGGTTGCCGGCCAAGCGCGTAGCTGCAAATCAGCAATCCAAGCACTGCTGTCTTGCCAGCTCCGGCGAAGCAATAGTGGGGTCAGCGCCGAGGCGCGCCGCAATTTTTGCGTATCGGTTACCGGTGGGTGGTCATCAAATTCGTCATTTAGCACGCCGGACGACAGTAGGAGTTCTGAAAGCTCGGCAAACTCAGGTACTTTTTTGAACGGGTAGCTGTGATTTGTCAGCTGCGAACACAAGCTGCTGAACGCCATAAATTTTTCGTTATCTTGTATTTGCGCCTTGTGTTCGCCGACAAAGCCGCAGGCTTTAACCCCAATTAAACCCAGCAACTGCGTGAGTTCATCGCTAGAACGCGCACTTGCGTCAACAAAATCAGTAAATTGCTTGCGCATGGGTGTAGAAATTGGTGCATCACCCAAGTTTTCCCACTGTTCTTGAAACAACTCAAACTGCTGCAGCGCTTGAATGATTGGAACGGGTTGCTGCGCCAGCACGGCATGATATTTGGCTTCAGCCGCGCGAACTTCAACGCGATACTGCCCATAACGCGCCTTTTGCGCATCGTCTTGGAATTTCGGCAAACGCTCGCATGACCACAACAGCAAACAGCAAAGCAAACTCAGAACGGTGCGCACGAGAACCATGGCCAGAACCCCAATATCCGAAGGATAATTGCTTTCGATCAGACGCTTTTGAGTCTGAATTTTTGCCAAAGTTTTCGACTGCCCAGAAATCGCGGTCAGTGAAAAATCGGCTTCGCGTTGGCGCATTATCCAAGCACTGCATTGACTTGGCTTTAGATTATGAAATTCTTACTTGTTTTATCACTAGCTTTTGCCACTCAACTGCATGCCGGCGCCAGCAACGCCACGCTCAGCTGTCAGGCAACTAATGCGGGCGGCAGTGGCATTACGCTGGAGGGTGAGATTCCGGGCGATTTTGCCGAATTCAATTTAACGCTCTCCAATCGCAACGGCACATTGAAATACTCGGATGCCGAGGGTACGGCCACCACGGTCATTGCCTTTAGCAAAGGCGTATTTACCTTGATGCTGCAATTGAACGATGGCGCTGAGCTAGTGCTATACGCTATACCAAAAACGGTAAAAGCCAAAGGTGGTGACGCACGTTTGGTAGAGGCAAGTTTTGACGCGCTGCTCATGCATGCGCCGCGTCCCGGTTACGATCCCAAAGCGGCACTCGACGCTTACGTTCGCAATGTGCCGATGCGCTGTCAGTTCCATCACAGCGTTTAAAAGCCCAACTGACGCGCGCTTGAGTCTATTGGGCAAGCAATTGCGGCTTGTAAGCCGGTACCAAGCTAGTTATTGTCCGGCATCATTTTTTCTTTTAAGACCTTATTTAAGCCTATGAAAACCATCGTTTTTACCGTGTGCGCGGCGTTACTGGGCGCGCAGCAAAGTTTTGCACAAGCGCAATTGAGTGATGCGCTTTCCGCCGAGGTTGGGCTGTATCTGCGCATTCCAAGTGTGCTTGGCTGGGTAGCGGATGGCCAGGATGGCCGCGTGTTCGAGGCGGCCACGACAAATCCTGCACATCAAGCGGTGCTGCAACAAATTCGTGACGCCTACGTGAAGCTGGATGATTTGCCGCCGTCGGGCGAGGTGGCGATCAAATTCTTGATTGCCGAGCAAAGCGCGCCGTTGGAAATCGCCATCTATAAGCAAGACGGCGTGGTGTCGCCGTTGAGCCCGATCATGGTGCAAACCACAGTGCGCTCGCGTGACGCGGTCGCGTTCAAAAAGCAGTTTGACGCCCTGCTGGCTAGTTCAGGCATGCCAATGCCCTACACTTTCGATGCCCGCACGGGTCAAGTGCAGTTGCAGGTGGGTGCAACACCGGAACGCTTTGCGCAAATAGCCAGCGACATGCGTGCGAACAATAAAGCGGTGAACGCCGAGTTCGTTGCCGCGCAAAACCGCATCGATCAATCGGGCAAAGGTCTGCTGCTTTGGGCCGACAGCCAAGCGATTGCGCCGATGCTGGCCATGGCTGCAGCGGGAAGCGAAGCCTCTAACAAGTGGGTTTTTGACGCTTTGCAGGGGCTGGATGGTATCGCGATGGGTGCTGGGTCAGTGGGGACTGACCAACGCAGTGGGCGCTTGGCGCTGGATTTTTACTTTGACCCTAAAACCATGCCGGAATGGACGCAGTACTTTCAGCCACAAGCGCGTCGCTATGACTACCAGCTCAGCGGCGCGCCGAGTTGGGTGGCAAATTATTCACTGCCGACCAACGCGAAAGATCTTGATCGAATCTTGAGCAAACTCGAAAGCCTAGATGCAGAGACTAAAGCGAAGGAACCCTCGTTTGACTTCGATGCCGCACTGGCTGGCGGCCCAAGCCTGCGCCAGATTTTGACCTCGGTCGGCCCAGAAATGGCCTACTTCCGCGATGCTGCTGGCACTTTTGGCGCGCTCAAAATTCGCAACCGCGCGGTGTTTAACCAGTTCGTCACCAACGCCAGCAAACGCGGTTTTTACGAGCTGCGCGAAGGCATACATCATCTGCGTATTGACGGCAACGCATTCACCCCGGCGAACGTGTCGGATACCCCGGCATTAGCGCAAAGCATGGCGTTATTAGGCAGGCTCAGTGTCAGCAGCATGTATTGGGTTGAAGAAGGCGACTGGATCATCGGCGCGGCGGTGCCGCAATTATTGCGGGATCGCAAAGCAATGGCCGGGCGCATCAGCGCGGAAAAATGGCTACAGCAAAACACGAACGTTGCGGCCAGTGATCAGATATTGGCCTTTGCAGCGCGCTCAGAAGGCACGCCGACGCAAATTTGGTACGGCTATTTGGGGCTTTTAGAAGTTTTAGGCCATATAGGTAAAGCCAATATTGACTTATTTGCCTTGCCCAGCGCGCGTGAACTAGGCCTGCCAGACGCTGGCTTCGCAGGCGTCAGCGTCGATTACACGCCGCAACGGCTGGGTTTTGCCGTGAATTATGGCGCTAATCCCGGCGATATGATGGGCGGTGGCAATATGCTCGGCACGGTGGCGGTGGTGTCAATTATGGCGGCGATCGCGCTGCCTGCGTATCAGGATTACACCCTGCGCGCCAAGGTAGCGACCGCGCTGGTGCAAGCGCAATCCGCAAAAGTTGAATTGCAAGAGAGCTATGCCACGAATGGCGCATTGCCGAAATCGAAAAGTTTTAATGCCGGCCCAGATCTAAAGCTGCGTTGGAACGGCAAACTTTTGCTGTTGAGTTTCACGGAAGGCTATGTAGAGGCTCAGCTGCGTGGCAAAACCGTCGCTTTCGCAGCCGTGCAAAACGGTGACGGGATCGAGTTTGCCTGTGCCTTCAATGCTGATGCACCAGCCCTGCTAGGCGGCGACGCCGAAGCAGCAACGACAGTGTTGGCAAAGCATTTGCCAACGCAATGTCGTTGAGTCTCGCCGAACAGGCGACACGGCAAATGTGTCATGCGCTATAGTGGGCGACCAAGATCACACGTTGAGTTTCAAGCCCATGTCGCATAACCCCATGTTGCCCAATCGTGGCAAGCCAAACCCTGAAAATTCCACGGAATTTACGCCCAATGTCGCGATTGGCGTAGCGCTGGCACTGGTGTTGCTTGCCATGCTCGGGCGTTTTGTCAGCGTTGAAGGCTTGGGCAATTTCACTCCGGTTGGCGCGGTGGCGCTGTTTGCCGGTTGTTTTTTGAAGAACCGCAAGCTGGCGCTGTTGGTGCCGATCACGGCGCTGGTTTTGAGCGATATCGTACTCGGCTGGCATTCATTGGTTTTGGTGGTGTACGCGTGTTTTGCACTGACACTTTGGTTTGGCATGCTATTGGCGAAAAAACTGAGCGCTCCGCGCGTTTTGGGCTTTGCTCTGTTAAGCGCGCTAAACTTTTTCGTGGTGACGAATTTTGCGGTTTGGGCGACGAGCGGCATGTATCCGCACACTTTGGCTGGTTTGGGGCAATGTTTCTGGCTGGCCGTGCCGTTTTTCCGTAACGACCTCGCGGGCACCTTGATTTATTCCGCATTGCTGTTCGGCGGCTATGCGCTGTACCAGGCGCGCGTACGCAAATTCGCGCGCAGTTAAGTCATGGGTAATCGTCTCAGCAAAATTTATACCCGCACCGGCGATGACGGCCTAACCGGACTGGGCGACGGCAGTCGCGTGCTGAAAGATAGCCTGCGCGTGAATGCTTATGGCACCGTCGATGAAGCAAATAGCTGCATCGGCGTGGTGCTGGCCTGTGAGATGCCAGATGCGGTGCGCACCTTGTTGACGCGCGTGCAACATCAGCTTTTTGATTTGGGCGGCGAGCTTTGCGTGCCGGGTATGGCGCTAATCCATCAAGCCGATATTGATCGTTTAGAGCAGGATTTGGACGGTTTTAACGCCGACTTACCGGCGCTAAAGGACTTCATTTTGCCTGCCGGCGGCATGGCGGCAGCCACCTGCCACGTCGCGCGCACGGTTACCCGCCGGGCCGAGCGTGAAACCGTGACGCTGGCAAAGAGCAAAGATGAAGCGGTACGCCCGGAAGTAATCCGCTATTTGAACCGTTTAAGCGATTTGCTGTTCGTGCTTTGCCGTGTGTTGGCGCGCGCATCCGGGCATGGCGAAGTGCTTTGGCAGCATGAGCGGCGCTGATCCGAAAAACATCCTGGGAACCGTTTGTGCTGAGCTTGCCGAAGCATGTAGAAGCAGACTCCGTGATGCTTTATGGCTTCGTTAGGAACTGTACGGCTCTGCCCTTCGACTGGCTCAGGGCGAACGGTTCTTTCAGTAAAGATTAATTGTATTCTGACCGTGTCAATAACCCGCCCAAATTAAATGACCGAAGCGCTACACATATATACGCACGCTAGCTGCCTGGCACACGACCCCGGCGCTGGCCACCCAGAGGCTGCATTTCGCCTCGAAGCGGTATTAAATACGGCGCATGACCTTAGAGTTCAGGTTTTAACCGCGCCGTTGGCGACGCGCGCAATGTTGGCGCGTGCACACAGCCCGGAACTGCTAGATCAGCTTTTTGCACACGAAAATGCTGATGTCGCGATGCGCATCGACCCGGATACCGTGCTCGGCCCGAATTCTTTGCACGCGGCACTGGCAGCGGCCGGCGCGGGCGTTGCGGCTGTGCAGGATGTAGTAGCTGGGCGCACGAAGCGGGTGTTTTGTGCGGTACGCCCACCCGGACATCATGCGACACGCCGCCAAGCGATGGGATTTTGCTTACTCAATTCCGTCGCGGTGGCAGCTTATGCAGCCCTGGACGCCGGGATTGCGCGCGTTGCGATTGTCGATTTTGATGTGCATCACGGCAATGGCACCCAAGATATTTTCTGGCATGAGCCACGCGTACAGTATTTATCTTCGCATCAAGCGCCTTTGTATCCCGGCACGGGCGCTGCGGGTGAGTGCGGAGCGAGCGGCAATATTGTCAATGCGCCCCTGCCGCGCATGGCTGGCAGTGAACTTTTCCGTGCGGCGTATACGCAAACGATTTTGCCTGCGATAGAAGCTTTTAGACCGGAACTGATCCTTATTTCGGCAGGCTTTGACGGCCATGCGCTCGACCCACTCGGTGGTTTGAATGTGCATGAAAATGATTTTGCTTGGCTGACGCAGGCACTTTGCCTACAAGCCAATCGCAGCGCACAAGGCCGGGTGATCTCGATGCTCGAAGGCGGTTATAGTGCGAGCGCGTTAGCATTGTGTACGCGCGCGCATCTGCTGGCGCTGATGGATTCGTAACCATAGCTTTTGCTCCGCAATTTACCCGCCTTTGGCGGATCGCTCCGCTAAACAAATCGCAAGGATAAGATACGCATGAGCACCCTGTTGGTTGAAGATGATGGCGCTACGCGCGCTTATTTGTTGGATGCGTTGAACCGTATTAGCGCCCTGCAGCCGGTTAATTTTGCCGTCGACGTCGCCAGCGGCATGCGTGCGCTTGAGCGCTTTCGGCCGAAGCTATTGTTGGTGGATTTAGGTTTACCCGACGGCGAAGGCACCCAGCTGATCGCGATGGCGGCGAAAATGGAGCCGCGCCCGGAAGTGCTGGTGATTTCGTCGTTGGGCGATGAATCGCACGTGGTGCGCGCGCTGGAAGCGGGTGCGAGCGGCTATTTGCTGAAAGATGAGACACCGGAAGCGATTGGCGTCGCGGCATTAAAGGTGTTGGATGGCGAATCGCCGATTAGCCCAGCGATTGCGGTGCATTTGCTGAAGCGTTTTCGCCCAGTTGCTGCACCTGCACCGCAAGAACATCCATTAAGCGATCGCGAAGTGGACATCTTAAAGCTGATCGCCAAAGGTCTGCGCCATGATGAAGTGGCCGACACGCTGGGCTTGCGTTACAGCACCGTGGTTAGCTATGTGCGCGATATCTACCGAAAACTCGCCGTGCATTCGCGCACCGAGGCGCTGTTTGAGGCGCGTCAACTTGGGCTTTTGCGCGAGTAAGCCAGCGTTGATAACTGAAGGCGATAACGAACCATGCGCGCCCTGATCGGCCCACTGCTATTTGTGATCTTCGGCTGGATGTTTGCGCTATTGGTGCTGCATCCGACGGAAATCACCGGTGCCGAACGTCTAACCATTCTTTTTGACGCCGAGGGTGCGCCGGTAACGCTGCCAGTCCGCGAAAGCCAGCACGAAGCGCCGTTGTATCGCACCAGCGTCAATTCCGATGTCGGCTATTCCGCGCCGCAAGCGATTTATATCGGCTTTGCACGTCAGCCGATGCAAATGCGCGCCAATGGCGTGCCGCTTGAACGGATTAGCCTGCGCCCCGGCGCGGATGAAATTGGTTTTCGCCAAGCATTTTTGTTTTTGGTGCCTGAGGAAGTGCTGCACGCGGGCGGCAATACGCTTGAATTCGCGCTGAAACCGGTCAATGTGCAGGATCGACCCGCGCAAATGGGGCCAAAGACCTTGGGTCTGTCCGAGATTTGGTTTGGCCCACGCGATCAGCTGGAGCCGCACTTTCGCACCATGTACGCCTCGCGTGTCACGCTAACGCAAATCACCGCGATTACCGCGCTACTGATTACCTTGTTCGCCGCATTGCTGTGGCTAGCGCGGCCATCAGAAACGCTTTACGGCTGGTTTTCGCTTGGCGTGGCTTTATGGATGGTGTATTTGCTGCATTTTGTTTGGTATCGCGCGCCGCTCAATGGCCACTGTTGGCTGGCACTGATCCATATTGCTTTGGCCGGTTCGTTGCTGTGCGTGCAGCGCTTTTGCCGCCAATTTTTAGCGCAGCCGCGCACACGCTTGGATCGCTTTCTTGCCCTTGCTGCACTCATCATTGGCGTTAGCATGGTCGTCATTAGTATCGCTTTGCCGGATACCCTGGCTTACCAGATTTGCTTGAACGGCTTTATACGCGGTTTGCTGCTGGTGCTGGGTTTGCATCTAGTCGGCACTTTGCTGCATGCAGCGTATCGCCGTCGCGACGCGCAAATCTATTGGTTGAGCGCCGCCGCCGTGCTGGGCTTAAGCTTAGGGGTTTACGACAGCGCCGTCATTTTGGCAGTATTGCCCGCTTCCAGCAGCTTGTTGTTCCACCTAGGCGTGCTGCCGCTGGTGGTGGTGTTCGGCTATATCTTGCTGCAGCGCTTCGTTGCCTTACTCGAGGCCGCAGAGGCACAAAATGCCGTGCTTGATCTGCGCATTCAGCAAAAATCGGTGGCGCTTGAGCATGAATTCAGCGCGCGCCAGCTGCTTGAGCGTGAACGCATGTTGGTTGACGAACGCCACCGCTTAGCCACCGATTTACACGATGGCGCGGGTAGTCAACTGGTGTCTTTACTAGCTGCAGTGCGCCGCGAAGGCATGAGCGCACAGCAAATGGAGCAAGCGCTATTAGAAGCGATTGCGGATTTGCGCCTTGTGATGGATTCCATCGACAGCATGGGCAGCGATTTGGCGGAAGCGCTGGGGCAGTTTCGCAGCCGCAGCGAACCGCGATTGCGTGCCGCTGGGCTCAACAGCGTTTGGCGTACGTCGACGCTGCGCGATGGCTTAAAGCTATCGCCTAGACGCACCTTAAATATTTTTCGCGCGCTGCAGGAAGCGCTGGTCAATGTACTCAAACACGCCGGTGCCACGGATGTGCAAATTAGCGCGCGTGATGCCGGCAGCGTCTTGCAAATATCGGTGCGTGATAACGGCGTGGGTTTAGCGCCTGAGCTAATGAACGCCGCCAGCCAAGTGCCAACAACAACGCCCGCACCGAATGGCCGCACGGGTGGTCGTGGCCTAGCGAATCTAGCGAGTCGCATGAAATCCTTAGGCGGCTACGCAACCTTTAGTACCGGCTACGCGGATGCGGAGCGGCCTGGCTTGAACGTCAGTTTATACGTACCGATTCCGGCGGAAAACGAAACCAAATGGTAGGCCCGCTGGCGGCGCTTGCGGTCATTATTCCGGTCGGCCCAGGTGATCAAGCATGGCGGGCGCTGCTGCCCCAGCTAAATTTTTTGCCCGCAAACGCAGAAGTTTGCGTCGTGTTTTGTCAAGATAACGCGCTGCCATCGCCACTTGAGCTGCCACAACTTGCGGCAAAAATTACTTGCATCGCCGCAGCAATGGGCCGCGCACGTCAACTCAATGCCGGTGTAGCGGCTACGCAAAATGCCGAGCTTTGGTTTGTCCACGCCGACTCCAGCTTGAGTGCAAACACAGCACTCGCCATCACGCGCGCAATCGGCGGCGCGTATCATCTAAACGCACTGCATTATTTTGACTTGCGTTTTACGACCGGCAGTTCCAGCAAAATGCGTATCAACGAGTTCGGCGTCTGGCTGCGTACGCGCTTATTTCGTCTGCCCTTTGGCGATCAGGGGTTTTTATTGTCGCGCGCCAATTTTGTTCGCTTGGGGCTCTATGACGAGACACTACCTAGCGCTGAGGATCACGCCTTGATCTGGCGTGCGCGGCGGGCGGGCATGACAATTCGAACGATTGGTGCCACGATCAGCACCAGCGCGCGGCGCTATGCGGAATTTGGCTGGGGCCAAACCACATGGAAGCATTTGCGGCTAACTTGGCAGCAAGGGCGTGCATTTGCGCGACAAACTGAAAGAAAATCGCCGTGAGCACCGCTTTGACGAACGCTGGCATCGCGATTTTTGTAAAAACGCCGGGACTTTCACCGCTCAAAACGCGCTTAGCGGCAACCCTTGGCGTTCAATACGCAGAAAACTGGTATCGGCTTGCCGCAGCGGCAGTCGCGGAAGTCGCCAGACTCAGCGGCGCTGAGGTTTACTGGGCCGTCGCCGAGCCTGAAGCCATGCACGCCACGATCTGGCAAGATTTGCCGCGCCTTGCGCAGGTACCAAACGCGGCCGGTGGAACGCTAAGTTTGGGCGCACGTATGCAGTATGTGCAGCAGCAGCTTTTCGCACGCCACGGCGCCGGGATTCTGTTGGGTGCCGATACGCCGCATCTAGATGGTGCGGTTTTACGCGCCGTCATTGAGTATCTGCGGGAAGGCACGCCACGTTGGGCGATAGCGCCAGCATTGGACGGAGGTTTTTGGCTGCACGGCGCGAATCGCAGCGCGCCTTTAAGCGCGTGGGAAGCGCCGTGCTACAGCCATGCGGATACCCTGGCGCAATTTCTGTTGGCGATGCAGGGTCAAGGCGAACTGCGACGTTTCCAAAGCGAAACCGATGTCGATACCGCCGCCGATCTAGTTGCCTGTACCACGGCACTTTCACAACTGGCGCAGCCTAGTGGCAAACAGGCGGCTTTGCTGCAATGGATGCGCTTGCAGGGCCGTATGAATAGCGTCGGCGCGCTTGAGAATCCCGCAGCAAAGCGTTAAGTTTCGCTGTTGGCGCAAAGTTTCTAGAATCCTAAACCGTGGCAAAACCGAACCATTTCATTCAGGCGACGTTGAAACCCTGGCGGGCAAACTTGCGTTGATTAAATTTACTTAACTGCCTAAATTTTTTTAACTCATTGCCCAGTGTCCGCATGTCTTTTGACAGGTGTATACATCGGGCTAATTACTTTTGACCCCCCCTTTAGACTAAGGAATCAAACCATGAATAGCTCGATTCGCGTTCTCGCCATTGCACTCACCGTTGTTGGTCTTTCGGCTTGTAAAACCAAACAAACACCGGCAGCTCCAACAGATCCTGTGGACGTTCCTGCTGACACGAGCGGCGCACAAACCGGCACCACGAACAATGACCCAAGCTTGGACTTCGGCCCAACCGGTCTTGAGCGCAACCCTTGCCTGATGGCTCGCACCGTTAAGTTTGACTTGGATCGCACCGAAATCAGCGGCGAATTCGACGCAATGATTGGCTGTCACGCGAAGTTCTTGACCATGAATGCTGGTTACAAATTGACCCTCGGCGGCAACGCTGATGAGCGCGGTACCCGTGAATACAACTTGGGCCTAGGCGAGCGTCGTAACAACGCCGTCATGGACGTTTTGAAAGCGAAGGGCGCAAGTGGCAGCCAAATTGAAGGCGTCAGCTACGGTGAAGAACAACCGACCTGCACCGAAAGCAATGACTCTTGCTGGGCGAACAACCGTCGCGTTGAATTTAGCTACAGCAAGTAATTGCTCAGCTAAGATCGCTATTAGTTTTAATGTTTAGCTAAAGGAATACCCCATGAACGTCGTGTCGATTTCGCCACGACCGCTCGCATGGAAGCAAACGGCGGCCCTTATGGCCGCCGTTTGCATTTGTGCCAGCGGTTTTTTCACCACCCAACCCGCTTTTGCGCAATCGCGCTTGAGCTTGGCCGAACGCGTCAGTAAATTGGAAGCGCAAGCCGGTGCCAGCAATGCGCAAAGCACGCAGTTGGAATTGCTGCAGCGCTTAAATGATCTGCAAGAGGAAGTGCAACAATTGCGCGCCACGTCCGAGCAGCAAAGTTTTGAGCTTGAGCAATTGAAAAAGCGCGCGCGTGATCAGTATTTGGATTTGGACTCGCGTTTGCAAAGCCTTGCTGGACAATCGCCCAGCACAGGGCTTGTGCCGCCTAGTTCAATGGGCGACACCCCGATTAGCGAGCCCGTTACCGATTCCGGTGCGTTCACGCCATCAAACAGTGAACTGCCCGCCAGTGTCCCCACGCCTATCGCTGCAGTGCCAGCGGCAAATGAACGTGCGGATTACGATCTCGCTTTCGATGCGCTGAAACGCGGCCAATACGCCGAAGCCAGCAAGAAGTTTGATGGCTTTCTGAAAGTCTATCCGCAAGGTGAATTTGCCGATAACGCGACCTACTGGCTGGGTGAAAGCTATTACGTCACGCAAAAATATCCGATTGCGCTAAAAACCTTTCAAGGCCTGCTAGCTAGCTTCCCGCAAAGCAAAAAAGCGCCGGATGCATTGTTAAAAGTTGGCTATTGCTACTACCAATTGGGCGACACTGCAAAAGCGACCACCACGCTCAAATCGGTCATGGAACGCTATCCAGATCAGCCGGTGGCAAAACTTGCCGAAGGCCGCTTGCGCGCGTTGCAGCTGAAGTAAGTGTTGGATAAAGAAATGGCGGAAAGCAGTACCAGCGAAAAAGTCGGCGCAACATCGAGCGAGATTTCAAACACGCCGATGTTGCGCATCACCGAAATTTTCTACTCACTGCAAGGTGAAGCCCGCGCCAGCGGATTGCCTACGGTATTCGTGCGCCTGACCGGCTGCCCGCTGCGCTGCACGTATTGCGACAGCGAATATGCGTTTTACGGCGGCGTCAAAAAATCCTTAAGCGAAGTCTTGGCAGAAGTCGCCAGTTTCGGCGCGCGCTATGTTTGCGTCACCGGTGGCGAACCACTTGCCCAGAAAGTTTGCATTCCCTTGCTTAAAGCGTTGTGCGATGTGGGTTACGAAGTCAGTTTAGAAACCTCCGGCGCGCTGGATATTTCTAGCGTCGACCCCCGTGTTTCGCGCGTGGTGGATATTAAAACGCCAGGTTCTAGCGAATCCCACAAAAACCGCTTGGAAAATCTGGCGTTTCTGACGCCACACGATCAACTCAAGTTCGTGCTCTGTGACCGCGCCGATTTTGATTGGGCGAAAGCCTTTATCGCGCAACATCAGCTGTTTGAGCGCTGCGAAGTGCTGTTTTCCGCCAGTTTCAAACAACTTGCACCGAAAGATTTGGCGAATTGGATATTGGCGGATCGACTTGCGGTGCGCTTTCAGCTGCAGGCGCATAAGTATCTTTGGGGTGACTTGCCTGGGCATTGAAGAAGTTCGTCATTCCCGCATGCTTTTGGCGGGAATCCAGCGGGATCATTGGGTTTCACTCTTGCAACGAGTCGTGCTTTGCGCAAGAGCCGATTGGATCCCCGACTAAAACATTCGGGGATGACGAGCCACATCAGTTTGAATCGTATCCGCCGCTTACGGGTGCCATTCAAACTGAAGGGGAATCACGGTAATTTTCGCTGATTCGAATTTAATAAGGCGGCGGCGCTCTGAGTTCGTCATTCCCGCGTGCTTTTGGCGGGAATCCAGGGAGCTTGTTTTGGCGTTGCACCATTGCAATTAGCTGTACTTTGCACAAGTGTAGGCTAGATCCCCGACTAAAACATTCAGGGATGACGACCCGTCAGTTTGAATCGTATCCGCTGCTTCCACCTTGAGCCCGTTTACACACCGAACCAAGTATTCTTCGCCAGTCACGTCACTGTTTTGAGGAATTTACGATGCCCAAGAATTGGTTTAGCCACTCGCGCGTTGAAGGCAATGCTTCGCGCCAGGCGCACGCGGACCTACCGAGCGGAACTTATGAGCGCGAATTGGGCAAGGAAGGGTTTTTCGGCCCGGCCAGCTTTATGTATCACCAGCAGCCACCGACCGGTTGGTCTGCCATGGACGGGCCACTCAAGCCGCGCGCATTTGATACCAACAAAATTATTGGTGAGGCGATCAGCCCCTGGGATGCCACGCTGATTTTGCACAACGCGCACGTAAAAATGCGCAGCTGGCGCTGCCCAGGTTCGATGACCGAACTGGTACGTAATTCGGATGGTGACGAGCTGATTTTCGTGCACAACGGTGAAGGCGATTTATTTACCGACTACGGCCATTTGGCGATTACGGCCGGGGATTACATTGTGATTCCGCGCGGCACGATTTGGCGTTTGGATGCCTTTAAGCCGATGGATTTGGTGTTGATTGAGGCGACCAATTCAAGCTACCAGCTGCCCGACAAAGGCTTGGTCGGTGCACACGCTATTTTCGATCCGGCGATGATGGACGCGCCAAAAATTGACGACAGCTTTAAGCGCCAGCGCGCCGGTGAGTGGAAAATCAAGGTCAAACGGCGAAATCAGATCACCACAATCACCTATCCATTCAATCCGCTCGATGCGGTCGGCTGGCACGGGGATCTGTGCCCGCTGCGCATCAATGTCAAAGATATTCGGCCCTTGATGAGCCACCGCTATCACCTGCCGCCTTCCGCGCACACGACTTTTGTCGCGAATCGCTTTGTCATCTGCACCTTCGTGCCACGCCCGTTTGAAACCGATCCGGGTGCGATCAAAGTGCCGTTTTTCCACAATAATGATGATTACGATGAAGTGATTTTCTATCACCGAGGCGAATTCTTCAGCCGCGATAATATCCACCCCGGCATGATCACTTTCCACCCCTGCGGCTTCACACACGGGCCGCATCCTAAAGCCTTGGGCAAAATGTTGGTGCAGACGAAAGCGGCAACGGACGAATACGCCGTCATGATCGACACCCGCGACGCCTTGGACGTCGCTGCGATCGAGAAAATCGAGTGGCCCGGCTATGTCGATAGTTGGAAAAACGTATGAAAACGCTGCTACAGCGGCTAGAAAAGCTGCCACCGGGCGGCGCGTATTTGATCGGCGTCGGGCTAGTCACGCTGGCGCTGGCAATTTTTGGCGGCTATTTGTTCTATCGCTCGCAGCAATTGTCACTCAATACCGCCGCGCTGATTTTGATTCCATTGGCCGGAATTGTGCTGCTTTGGATTTTGACTCGGGGTGGTAAGGGGCGTTGAGGTCACATCGTAAACATCGCATTTTTACAAGCACACAATACGAAGTGAAAGTTTTCAGCCACCCCAGCGGTCTGATCTACACTGCGGATCATGGCTAGTCACTGATGCGCGCAGTAATCCAGCATGCAAAATCAATGTAGTCAGCAGCATCCCTTCCTCAATGGAGTAGTTTTTATGAGCATGAATATCCTTTCTAAGTTTTCTGGTGCCACTCTCGCGTTGATCGCGGCCAGCATGGCGAACAGCGCGGAAATGGCTGCCGCCGACAGCAAAGTAGCGGTGAGCGATTCGGTTGAACTGGTGCACTGCGCCGGTTTGAATACCTGTGCTGGCGTCAATGATTGCAAGTCGGCAACCAATGAGTGCAAAGGCCAAGCCAGCTGCCACGGGCAAAGCTTCATGCTGGCGCCTGCAAAGGCGTGTGACAACATGGGCGGCAAAACCGTTGATGCGGGTAAAACTGCAAGCGCTGCCGCGTCTACCATGGTGCATTGCATGGGCGCAAATATGTGCAAGGGCCACAATGACTGCAAAACCGCCGACAACGCCTGCAAGGGCCACGCCAGCTGTAAGGGTAAGGGTTTTGTCGCGATTCCAGCGTCTAGCTGCAAGGCAATCGGCGGCAGCGCGGGCTAATTGATCCGACTAAGTTCGCTAAACCGATGCAAACGCAGCCCAGGCCGTATTTAGGATTTGGCCTGGGCCTGCGCGCCCAGCACTTGGGTGAGATTTTGGCGCATCCACCCGCAGCGGTGGATTGGTTCGAGATTATTTCTGAGAACTTTATGGTAGGGGGCGGCAAGCCGCGCCGGAACCTGGAGTTCGTGCGTGAGCGCTATCCGGTGGTGATGCACGGTGTATCGCTGTCTATTGGCGGCAGTGACCCACTCGATCAAGACTATCTGCAAAAGCTAAAGCAGCTAGCGTTTGAGGTCGAACCGGCGTGGATTTCCGATCATCTGTGTTGGACCGGGATCGATGGCGTCAATAGCCATGACTTACTGCCTCTGCCTTATTCCGAGGCGGCGATTAAGCACGTTGTGGCGCGTGTTAGCCAGGTACAGGAGTTTCTTGGACGCGAAATTTTGTTGGAGAATTTAAGCTCCTACGTCGAGTTTTCTGGCTCAGATATGCCCGAATGGCAGTTCGTTGCCGAGATCGCGCAGCGCAGCGGCTGCCGCCTGTTGCTAGATGTCAACAATATCCAAGTCAGCGCGCACAACCACGGCTTTAACCCGTTGGACTATCTGGCGGGCATTCCTATAGATCGCGTTTGGCAAATTCATCTGGCCGGGCACAGCGTGCATGGCGAGTATGTGATCGACACGCACGACCATGCGGTGCCGAATTCGGTCTGGTCGCTCTACGGCGCAGCAATTCGCCGCTTCGGCGCGGTCAGCACCATGATCGAGCGCGACGATCACATTCCGCCCTTGCCAGAGCTTTTAGCCGAACTTGCGCAAGCGCGTGCGGTGCATGAGCTAGCCATTGCGTCGCCATGAGCACCGCGCTGGCCGAGCTGCAAAAGACATTTTTTGCCTCCATGCGCGACGTGGCAGCGCAAACCGAACAGTTAATGCCTAGCTTGGCCCCAGGCCGCCACGCGACGCCAGAAATCGGCCTGGCAATCTATCAAAATGCCTACAGCTCGCGCTTGCGCGAAGCGCTTGGGAACGATCACCCGCTGCTGGGCAAGTATTTGGGCGACACGCTTTGGCAGCAGCTTTGCGCGGGCTACATCGACGCGCACCCGTCAAAGGTGCGTTCCCTGCGTGATTTTGGCGCATCGCTACCCGGCTACATGACTGTCACCGAGCCCTTTAGTGTCAACCCGCAAACCGCTGAATTGGCACAGTTTGAGCGTCGTTTACTCGATTGTTTCGATGCCGCAGATGCGCCTTTAGCGACGTGGCAATCCCTGCTGGCAACGCCGCCGGAACTCTGGCCAACGCTGTGCCCACAGTTTCACCCCAGCGTGCAGCTACACCGCGCCGATTGGAACAGCGTCGAGATTTGGCGCGCCCTGAAAGCTGAGCAAGTTCCACCTGAGCCAAATGCAGTCAGCGCAAATTGGCTGCTGTGGCGTGACCCGGAACTGGTAACGCGTTTTCGTTGCTTAGAGCCGGATGAAACGCAAGCCTATGCGCATTTTTGCGCCGGCGGGGATTTTGCTGGCCTCTGTGAAGCGCTGCAAGAACGCCACCAAGCCGAAACCGTACCCGGAGTTGCCCTGGGCCTGCTGCAGCGCTGGAGTGTGGAAGGCTGGCTTACGGCGTGGAGTTGAAGTAATTGATTGGCTCTTTTGTTGACAAACGCATTTCTTGCGAATAAATTAGCAAAAATAAATTAGCACGAATAAAGTTCCGCACGTTAGTCAACGCTTTGTTTTTGAAGGCGTTAGGCTCATTATGAAGATTGAGGGAGTCAGCAATGACAGTAGCTAGCAAAACTTTTGCCGCAGCCATCCTGGCGGCAGTCCTTAGCCTGCTCAGCTCGAGCGCAACCGCGGTAGGGGACATTGCGCGTGGTCGCACGCTCTATGCAGCTCAGTGCCAGTCGTGCCACGGCGGCCCGACTAATAGCGTCACCATACGCTGTGCCAACAATGCGACTTGTTTGACCTCTGCGATCAACGGCGTTGCCTCCATGCGGTTTTTAGCATCGATTTTGTCGACCCAAGATCGCGAAGACATTACCGCCTACATTGGCAATCCCAATGGCGGCGCTACCGAAACGCCACCGACACTGAGCTATTCACCAAACACAAACTTAAATTTGAGCGGGCCCAGCGGTGATTTGGGTGCTAGCGCGAGCGGCAGCATTAGTGTGTCGCCCGCGGGCGGCCTCGGCACGACGGCGGCGGCAACTACAAGCTTCGAACAGTGCAGCATCACCG
>JANNYA010000049.1:0-6340 GCA_031409855.1 Rhodanobacteraceae bacterium
TCGCGGCCATCACGCGCACGCGCTGAGGCAAATTCCGCGTCGCTGCGGGCTTCCTCGGCCAAGCGCCGTGCCCGCATGACTTCGCTATCGCGCGGATTTTTCTCAACCGCAGCGCGTGCCGCAGCGATTTTATTGCGCGCTGAAATCAGCTCGGTCGGGGCAAATTCCGAGGCTTCTTCTTTTTCAGCATTGGCGATAGCGATATCTGCCGCTTGAAACGCATCCGTTGGCGCACGCGATACTGAAGCGCAGCCCACGCTTGCCAATAAACTAAATGCTAAAGCACTGGCACCGATGGTTCTACGTACGTCGAAAACATGTGTCATTTTCATCCTCCTACTCCTGTTAGCTAACTAATCTCATTACAGCCGACCTTTTGTCATGCTGACGCCGCTAGGATTGCGCATCGCACTCGCCAGCTTCCGTCTGCTGTCGCACATAAGGCCTTGCGCCAAGTTGGATGATTAGCGGCGCTATGCGCGTCAGCGTACAGATGCGCCTTGCACGGCCCGCTATGTTTGTGTTTCCGACATCACATCGATGCGGGTATCAACATCTAATTGATTAAGGAAAACCTATGCACACCGAAACTCATACTGCAAAAGAACTTGCTAGCGGCATCTCCAATGAATTCAAAAGCTTCCTCAGTGACATTGAAGATTTGGTCAAGCAAACCACAACACTGACCGGTGAAGACTTAGCACGAGCCAAAGTCAAGCTGAGCGCGCGCATTGGTGCGGCAAAAGAATCCGTCGCCGAAGTCGGCGTTGCCATCAGCGAGCGCGCCCGCAATGCCGCCTCTGCCACTAATGAATACGTACACGAGCAGCCTTGGAAGTCGATCAGCATCGGCGCGGCCTTCGGTCTGCTACTCGGCTTTGTGCTGTCCCGCAAGGGCTAAAAAGGCGCGCCATGAACCCAGCATTTGAGTTCAACCCGCTAAGCGCGCTGCGATTGCTGCGCTCAGCGGGTGGCGCACTTTGCGCGCAAGCTGAGCTGCACAGCCAGCTTGCACGCGTCGAATGGGCCGAAGAAAAAATTCGTCTGGCGCGTATTGCCATTGCGGCACTGGCGGCACTGGTCAGCGCGATCTGCCTATTGTTGTTGGGTAGCTTGATCGCGCTCGCGTTGAGCTGGAATACGCCCTATCAAACGCCAGCGGTTGCCGTCGTATTGGTTTTTTACGTGGTTTTATTGTTGTGCGCGGTGCACGTACTGACCCGGCAAATTGCTCTGGGTGCGCTGAGTTTTGCCGCAACACGCGAAGAAATTGCGGCTGATTTTGCAATGCTGAAGGCGAAGTTATGAGCCTTCCCACAGAAATGAAACCCGCGCGAATTTCGCTCCAGACACAGCGCCTAGCGTTAAGACGGCTACTGGCCGAACAGCGCGAAATTATTGCGTTTCAACTTACACCGCACTATCGGCTGCAGCAAAGTAACTCCGCTATGGGTCTGACGTACCCGCGCAGCTTAACGATGCGTTTGCTCAGCCAAAATCCGGCGCCAGCACTGAAGCTCATTGTTGGCGTCGCCACTTGGCTGCTCGGTGCGCGCGTTGCCAACGTACTGCGCGAAGGCATGCAATTTCTCAAAATGGTACGCACAGGCGCTACGCTAGGCTAAGCCACTACCCGGAGCAGTCAATTGATCGCGCAAATAACCTCAACCGAAGAAAACGCGGCTTTGGCTGACGCCCACGCGCTTGGCACACCCGTAACTGAAGCCGCTGCACCGGAAACCGCTAAAGTGGCATCAGTATCCCCTGAACCAACACCCGTAGAACCAGCGGCTGCGATTGAACCGCCTGCACCTACCGCTAAATCACCACCCTACCGAGCGCTTGCTGGCGCGTGGGCAGTGAAGGGACTATTCATACTGGCCTTGATTGCCTCGCTCAAGCTGGCGCGCGAGTTGCTGCTGCCGGTGGTGACTGCCTTGATCCTCAGCTTAGTGTTTCTGCCCGTCGTGCGCGGCATGCGCAAGTTGTTTATTCCAGCACCTGTGGCGGGCGCGATCATTGTTATCGGCGTATTTGCGCTGGTGTTTACCGGCGTCTATAACTTGGCGGGCCCGGCGGGCGATTGGGTGGCGAAAGCGCCGCAAAGCTTAAAGGAAATTAGCACTAAGCTGCGCGGCGTTGCGGGCTCGGTCAAAGACGTCGCTACCGCTACCGCGCAAGTACAAAGCATGACGCAAGCCATGGCCACCGGCGGGGCGAGCTCGGGCAAAATTCAGGAAGTAACGGTACAAGCGCCGTCAATGGCGGGCACGGTTTTGGGAGCGGCACAGGAGTTCGCTATCAGCACCGCGCGCACCTTCGTGCTGCTGTATTTTTTGCTGGCCTCAGGAAATTTGTTTTTGCGCAAAGTGGTGGCGGCGACACCCCGATTTACTGACAAAAAGCGTGAGGTCGATATCGCCAATCAGGTTGAAACAGCGGTGTCGAGCTATTTATTTACCGTCACCCTAATCAATATCGCGCTGGGCACCGCGGTCGGTTTTGCCATGTATTTTATGGGAGTGCCCAATCCGGTACTTTGGGGCGTGATGGCGGCGTTGTTTAATTTTGTGCCCTATCTTGGGGAAATGACCAGTATCGTGGTTTTGACCATTGTTGGCCTACTTAGTTTTGATGATCTCCTGCACAGCCTGATGGTGCCGATTGTGTTTTATTTGCTCTCCGCCATTGAGGGCTATTTGGTTACGCCGATGGTTTTGGGCAAGCGTTTGAGCCTCAATCCGGTGGTGATTGTCTTGTCCGTGCTGTTTTGGGGCTGGATGTGGGGAATTCCCGGTGCGCTGCTTGCGGTGCCGATTTTAATCGCGATAAAAACGACCTGCGACCGTGTCGACTCGCTCAATGTGATCGGCGAATTTATTGGCGATTAGCGCCGCTTGAGCAAGGCTTCACTATCGATCAGATTCAGGCACAATTGCGCTCTTTTCGTTGTTCTTGCCTAGGTCATTCCCATGAGTATTGAAATCAAAGTCCCGGTATTACCCGAATCTGTATCCGATGCAGTGATCGCGAAGTGGCACAAAAAGCCCGGTGATGCGGTGAAACGCGACGAAAACCTGGTGGATTTGGAAACCGATAAAGTGGTTTTGGAAGTGCCCTCCCCGGTCGATGGCATTTTAGAAGAGATTTTGATCACGGTTGGCACCAGTGTTACCAGCCAACAATTGATTGGGCGCATTAAAGAAGGCACAGCTGCGGCTGTTGTCGCTGTGACACCAGCGCCCGTCGCAGCCGTGGCAAGTGCTACGCCAGCGCATACCGATCAAGCGCCTTCAGTACGGCGCATGGCAACCGAAACCGGCATTGATCCGGCCAGTGTTGCCGGTACCGGACGCGATGGCCGGGTCACCAAGGAAGATATGCTATCCGCGCAAAAAGCGCCGCCACCTGCCGCGACACCTGTTCCAGCTGCCACAAAAGCCGCGCCAGCGCCAGTAGCAGCAACCAGTGCGCGCACCGAAGAACGCGTGCCGATGACGCGTTTGCGCACCAAAATTGCCGAACGCATGATGCAGTCGAAAAATTCGATCGCGATGTTGACCAGCTTTAACGAAGTCAACATGAAAGCGGTGATGGATACCCGCAAAAAATACGCCGAAGCCTTCGAGAAAGCGCACGGCGTGAAGCTAGGCTTTATGAGCTTTTTCGTCAAAGCTTGCACCGAAGCGCTGAAAATGCACCCGATCGTGAATGCCAGCGTGGAAGGCAACGACATCGTTTATCACGCTTATCATGATATTGGCGTTGCGGTTGCTACCGAAAAAGGCTTAGTTGTGCCGGTGCTGCGCAACACGGCAACGCAAAGCTTGGCGGATATTGAGCGCAACATTGGCACCTTCGCCAAACAAGCGCGCGAAGGCGGTTTGCAGCTAGAAGACTTGCAGGGCGGCACCTTCACCATCACCAACGGTGGCGTGTTCGGCAGCTTGTTCTCCACGCCGATCGTCAACCCGCCACAAAGCGCTATTTTTGGCATGCACACCATCAAAGAGCGCGCCATTGTGGAAAACGGCGCCGTTATTGCAGCACCGATGATGTTCATCGCAATCAGCTACGACCACCGCATTATTGATGGCAAAGATGCCGTGCAATTTTTGGTGGCGGTGAAGAACTATCTGGAAGATCCAGTGCGGTTGATGTTGCATATTTGATTAGGTTTTAAGCGCTAAGGGCGCGAACTATCACAGCCTGGGGCAACGCCCCAGGTATGTTCGGACAAATATTTTGAGGGCTGAAAGCCCGAGCTATCAAATCGAAATCGTCGCCAAACAATTGATAGGACGGGCTTTCAGCCCTGAGTTTTGTGATTTCCGATACCTGGGGCGCTGCCCCAGGCTGTAATGGAATGGGCTTTCAGCCCATGTTTTTATGACGCACTTTCATTTCATCCCGAGCTTTCCTCCCATCAAAAAATATTTGCCCAGCGCTTCAGCCCGCGCCAAAGCGATCCGTCGCCGCAACCAACGCGCTAGTAATTCCCGGCTCCATTGCCGAATGCCCGGCGTCATCGATCACAATCAACTGCGCTTGCGGCCAGGCCCGGTGTAAATCCCAAGCCGAGCGCATTGGACACACCACATCGTAACGGCCTTGCACAATCACGCAGGGAATGTGGCGAATTTTGTCGACGTTGGCAAGCAATTGGTCATCGCGCTCAAAAAAGCCGCCGTGGACAAAATAGTGCGCCTCGATTCGGGCAAAGGCGAGCGCAAACTCAGGCGACTCGGTGAGCGCAACATAGGCCGGATCGGTTCGCAGAAAGCTGGTTGAACCCTCCCAAACGCTCCAGGCTTTTGCTGCCGCTAGCTGCACGGATTTATCGCCCGAGGTGAGGCGACGATAGTACGCGCCCATCAAATCACCGCGTTCTGCCAGCGGAATGGCAGTGAGGAAGTGCTCCCATGCATCAGGAAACAGGGCGTCACAGCCTTTTTGATAAAACCACTCAAGCTCCCACCGGCGCAGCATAAAAATACCGCGCAACACCAATTCCGTGACGCGCTCGGGGTGTGCTTGCGCATAGCTAAGGGCCAAAGTCGAACCCCACGAGCCGCCAAATACTTGCCAGCGCTCGATTCCGAGGTGGACGCGCAGCTGTTCTAAATCAGCCACCAAATGCGGCGTGGTATTTTCATGCAGCGAGGCATGCGGCGTCGAACGCCCGGCACCACGCTGATCAAACAACACAATTCGATAGCGCGCAGGATCAAAAAACTGCCGGGATTTGGTTGAACTACCACCACCCGGGCCGCCGTGTAGAAACACCACCGGCTTGCCAGCTGGATTGCCGCATTCTTCAAAATAAAGCGTGTGCACGGGCGACACGACCAGGGTGCCGATGCGGTAAGGTTCAAGGGCTGGGTAGAGCGTTGGGCTGGGCATGGGACACTTTGTTTTGCTTGAAGGGGATTATTAAAACTGCAAAAAGCCATCGAATTGCACGATTCTTTTGCCAATTTTGATCACGATGCGCACAAACGCCTCGCTTTGCGCAAGAATAGCGGGCTTGCGGGAGCGCCGGGGCAAATGTTTCTTCCGCACGCTGCCTTTGGCGCATGAAATACTTAACAACTTTGACGTGTGTTGCCTTGGCAAAACATGCAAACCAAAAGATCTTCAGAAGGGAATGCCGATGTTGGAAAAACTCAGTCCGCAGCAGCGCTTTTTAGCGACGTCTGGTTTCATTGTTGGCGCGCTTTTAGTTTTAGCGTTCTGCTTGGCGGCCATTGCGACCCCCGGTGTTTGGAAATGGCTGGTTTCGGGGATGATCGCGCTCGCCGGTGCTACCCTGGCTTGGGCACTGCGCAAACTGATTAAAGACATTGGCATCCATGAAGCCTCAGTCATGCGCAGCAAACAGGAAGCCGAAAACATTCTGTCGGCGGTGGGTGACGGCCTATTTTTGTTGAACAAAGAGTTTGAAATTGGTGAGCAGCATTCCAAAGCGCTGCTGCGCATGTTTAGCCGCGATGCCATCGCCGGTGAAAACTTTTTTGACATCATGCGCAATTTGGTACCGGAAAAAATCGCACGCACCGCCAAGGACTATCTGGAATTGCTGTTTGGCGAACGCGTCAACGAGCGTTTAGTGCAAGATTTGAACCCGCTAGATGTAGTCGAGCTAAATTTTGACGATGGACAAGGTGCGTTTGAGACGAAATTTTTGGGCTTTCGTTTTAAGCGGGTGTTTGTCGCGGGCAAACTATCGCATTTGCTGGTGACGGTGAGCGACATCAGCAAGCGCGTGCTGCTGGAGCAAGAACTGCGCGAAAGCCAAGAGCGCACCCAGGCGCAAATGGATATGTTGGTCGAGTTGCTG
>JANNYA010000050.1:0-36764 GCA_031409855.1 Rhodanobacteraceae bacterium
CGACGGTGTCATCGCACACTTGGCGGCTATTTTCACCGTCCACGATCAAGGCATATTGCACATCGCCGCGCTCAATCATGCGTGCCGCAATGTCCATGCCGTTCAAAAACGCCAGGCAGGCATTACCAACATCAAAATTGAGGCAGTCTTCGCCTAAGCCAAGCTTGCCGTGCACGATTGCCGCCGTGGAGGGTTCAAGAAAATCCCGGCACACGCTGGTGTTGATCAAAATGCCAATTTGACTGCGCTCGATACCGGCGTCAACAATGGCTAATTCACCGGCTTGCGCGGCGGCGTCGGAGGGCGGCGTATCGCGATCAAATACGCGGCGCGAGTGGATTCCGGCCACTTTTTCGAACACGTCCCGCCGGATGCCCAAGCGATCCATCGTTGCACCCAGCTTTCGCACCAATTCGCTCGAATGAATCACATGCGGCGCTTCAATATGACAAATGCTGGCGATGGCGACGTTCTCAAAGCGCATAGCGTATCCAGAAAAGCAAAAAGAGGCCGCACGGTACGCAAAATCAGGGCAATTCACAAGTTTAGGGCGGTTTTCGGCAACCTGCGCAGGCGCGCAGGTTCACTTGCCTTGCTTTGCGCTGCCACATTCTAGCCCGAACTATTTGCGCAGAGATTCACATATTTATGAAAAGCGAATAAACTTTGCGTAGACTGAGCCTACACTTCCAGCTTCCGAGGTGGTTTACCTCGGAGTACAACGAATCCAAACCTTTTTGGAGCCACACCATGCGCATGCCCCGCACACTTTCAATCCTTGCTGTTTGTATATCTCTGTTGCACGCAAATCATACTAGCGCAGCGGAATTTCGCGGCACAACGCCTGCAGGCGCACGCTATTTATTGCAAACACCCACAAATTGGCGCGCGGGCGATGGCTTGGTGGTGATTAATCACGGCTTTCAATTTGAAGCAGAGACGGGCGATCCCTCGCTAGGCAATATTGCGCTACGTCAGCAGATGCTGGCGCAGGGTTTTGCCATTGCCGCATCAAGTTACAGCACGACCGGTTGGGCAACCTTTCGCGTTGGCGTGGATTTGCGCGAATTATTGGCCGCCGTTAAAGTCAATTTGGCGATTAATTCGCTCAACAACACTGATCTGGGCGAGGTCTATTTAAGCGGCGGTTCCTTAGGCGGCTTGGTCAGTGTGCAGCAAGCCGAGTTAGTCGCTGCGGGCGCAGTGCCAGGTTTGACGGAGGTGACTGGCGTATTAAGTATGTGTCCACCACTGGCCGGGTCGGTGGTGTGGGATCAGGCGATGGACTTTCGCCTCGCCTACGATGCTATTTGTAGTGGCACCAACGGCGGTGAAATGCCCTCTGGCAACGCCACTACCCCGTGGCTTTTGAAGCCGAGCCAAGTCAACAATGGCGGCAGCACGCTGACTTATGCCGAAGTAGTTAGCTCAGCATCAGCCTGCATAGGCTTTGAAGTGCCGTCATTTTTGCAATCGAACGGCATGCAATCTAGGCGCGCGCGCTTATTGGCGGCCACCAAAACACCGGAGGAATTTTTAGCTGAACTGCTTTTTTACTCGACATTTGCGGTATCAGATTTGGTGTTCGATGTGAAAAAACTGGGCGGTATTCGCCTCGCTGGTATCAATACACCGTTGCAGCCTTTTGATACGCAATCGCAAATTTTCGCTGATGTCGCGCTAAATTCCAGCATACGACGCCTGAAAGCAGATCCCGTTGCGCGCTTCGAGTTGATCCGCCAGTACACGCCCAGCGGCCGTATCGGTGGCGCGAAGCTGCTAACGGTTGCGACCTCGGGGGATGGCTTAGTCGTACCGGAACATTTGCGTTATCTGGAAGGCAAGGTGCCGCAAAATCAGTGGCGGCGCGCGCTCGTGCAAGAAAGCACGCCGAGCCATTGCGGTTTCAGTAACGGGGAGTTAGTCGCTAGTTGGAATCAGCTTCACAGTTGGGCCCAGCGCCGAATTCCACTTTCCCCACCTATTCCGCCTCCCAGTATCGCCTCGTTAAATGCGGCGTGCGGGGTGGTACCTGCCAGCGGCAGCTGCCGCTTTGCCAGCGCGGAAAATTTAAGCCCACTGAGCAGCAAAATCACACCACGCGTAGCGCTGGCTAGCCAGGCCTTGATTGACGCAGGTGTTAATGGTGATTGGTACACCCCCGCGCGCTCGGGCGAAGGCTTAAAAATCGAAGCGTTACCCGACGGCCGCGCCCTGGTTAATTTTTTTAGCTACCCAAAAACGGGCGAGGTGTCCGAGCAGCTTTGGCTGACCGGCACCGGCACCGTGACCGAAAACGGCATCGCCGTTGACGATATGTATCGCACCCGAGGCCCACGCTTTGGCACAACGTTCAATCCGAACGATTTGCGCGTGGAGCGCTGGGGCAGCCTAAGCGTGGTTTTGACCGACTGCGGACGCGGCAAGTTGGCGTTTACCGGGCCGGAGGGTTTTGGCTCAGAAGTGCGTGATATCGAACAGATTTCGCGCCAGCAAGTCCCCTGCTTTTCGCGTCAAGCGCAACAAAACGATACCGGGCTGAGCGGCAGTTGGTATGACGCAAATCGTGCTGGCGAAGGCTTAACATTAACGGTGCAAAACGATATGACTGTGGCGATGGCGTTTTTCAGCTACGCCCCAACCGGGGAGCAGGCTTGGTTTGCGATGCAGTCGCAACTATTGCGTACAGGCTCGACGCGTAAAGTCAGCGGCACGCTGCTACGCCCCGTCGGCACGCGCTTTGGCAGCGCCTTTCAAAGCAGTCAAATTCGTGTCGAGAATTTCGGCACCGTTGAGCTGGAGTATTTGAATTGCAACCAGCTACGAATGCGCGCTGTAACGCCGTGGGGCACTCAGGATTACAACTTCACGCGTTTGACCGCGCCATTGGGAACGGAGTATTGCTCGGGGTTTTAGGGTGGTGCCCTAAGTTCGTCATTCCCGCGTGCTTTTGGCAGGAATCCAGTGGGCTCATTTCGCTTAGTGCCCTTGCAATTAGTTGTAATTAGCGCGGAAGCGAGCTGGATCCCCGACTAAAACATTCGGGGACGACGCACCCAGATCAGCTTGAGACGCACCCAGATCAGTTTGAGACGCACCCAAATTCTTATGATTCATCTGAACGGTCGAGAATTGAACTAAGATTCACGCCGAAAATCACGCGACGGATTGCGGCTATGACGAGTTCTACTTCCCCCAATTTTATTTCCGGCCCCCATTTTATTCCTGGACAGCGCTACCACAGTAACGCCGAGCCTGAACTTGGCTTAGGCACGGTAATGCGCGTTGAAGGGCGCGCGGTGCAAGTGGTGTTCACGCTGTCGGGCATCGTCAGGCAATACGCACAGCTAAGCGCGCCATTGGCGCGGCCGGAATTCAAGCCCGGTGATGTGGTGCTAAGGCGCGGTGAGAAGCATGAAATCACGCAAGTTACCGAGGCCGCTGGCCTGCGCACATATGTGTGCGGTGAGGTAAAATTTAGCGAGGGCGAACTCGACGATCAACAGGCGGCAGGCGAGGCGGATGAACGCTTAATCGCAGGAAGGCTGGACACCAATTTGCGCTACGCGCTGCGGGTTGAAGCGCTAGAACGGCGTGCGAAGTTGCGCTCTTCTGTCGCCAATGGTTTGTATTCCGCGAAAATATCCTTGCTCAAACATCAGCTGCAGGTCGTGGATTTGGCACTGAAGCAACCGGAGCCCCGAATGCTGCTTGCGGACGAAGTCGGCTTAGGCAAAACCATTGAAGCGGGCTTGATTTTGACGCGGCTACTGGCCAGCGGCCGGGTTTCACGCGCGCTGATTATCGTGCCGGAAGCGCTGGTGTATCAGTGGTTTATTGAGCTGATGCGGCGCTTTAATTTAAAGACTGCGATCTTTGATGAAGAACGCGTTGAGTCGATCGAAAAATCCGGTGAAGGCCGCAATCCTTTTCAAGACGATCAAATCGTATTGACCGATTTAGCGTTCTTGGCGGCATCACCGCAGCGTGCGCGCCAGGCCGCCGATGCCGGTTGGGACATGCTAATCGTCGATGAAGCGCACCATTTGCAGTGGAGCGAGGAGGCGGCGAGCGTCGAATATCAGCTGGTCGAAACGATTGCGCTGGCCACGCCCAGCGTTACTTTGCTGACCGCAACACCAGAACAACTGGGTTTAGCCGGGCATTTCGCGCGGCTGCGCTTATTGGACCCGGCGCGCTTCCATGATTTTTCCTTGTTTGAGAAGGAAGCGGCCAGCTATCAGCACATCTCCAAGCTTGCCGAAGCGCTGCAGGACGAGGCACCGCTAACTGACAAGGTAATAAAGAAACTCGGCGCGATTTTATCGGATGAGCCCAATCTAGCGGCGAAGATTCGCCCCGATAGTGACGGACGTGAGCGCACCGCGCTGCTGGATGCCTTGATTGACCGCCACGGCACTGGCCGGGTGATGGTACGCAATCGCCGGGTAAGCGTCGGTGGTTTTCCGGCACGCGTGCTGCACGCCGAACGTTTGGATAGCGCGCATGACGAGGCGCTCAAAGCGCGTTTATTGTTGGAATTCAAACGCGACATCGGCCAAAGCGAGCTGCCGGTAGCCGCCAAGGCCGAGCTGTTGGCAGATCAAGAAAATCCAGACATTCGTGCACTGACGCATGACCCGCGTTTTGCCTGGCTGCTGAAACTGATCGAGACGTTGAGCCCGGCGAAGTTGGTTTTAATTTGCCGACATGCTTATAAAGTGCAGCAGCTGGAATCTGCGCTGCGATTGCGCTCCGGCATTAAAGTGGCGCGCTTTACTGAGGCTTTGAGCCTAGCGCAACGGGATCGCAACGCCGCGTATTTTGCCGACCCAGAAGGCGCGCGCATGTTGCTGTGTTCGGAAATTGGCTCGGAAGGCCGCAATTTTCAGTTCGCGCATCACTTAGTGCTTTGGGATGTGCCGCTGGATCCAGATTTGCTCGAACAACGCATTGGCCGCCTAGATCGCATTGGTCAAAGCGAGGACATCAAGATTCATAGCTGCGTGCTGAAAGATAGCGCGCAAGCCTTGGTGCTCGATTGGCATGAGCATGGCATTGGCGGTTTTGCGCAAAGTCCAGCGGACGGTCGTGAATTATTGCGCCGTTTTGGCGAGCGTCTGACGCAAACGGCGCTGCAATTGGCAGATGGCGCGCCCGGCTGCCATGCCAACGCCACCAAGCTGATCGAAGAAACCCATGCACTGCATGCGCAGTTCGCCGAACGTATCCACGCCGGTCGGGATCGTTTGTTAGAGCTGGCCGCACAGCGTGGTGCAGGCGGGCTCGCGCTAGCGCACGCGATGGGGCAAGAAGATGCTGACCCAGGTGCGGATGAGTTCTGTATTCGGCTGCTAGAAAACTATGGCGTAGGCGCCGATGAATTGCGCCCGCGCACTTGGTTGCTTGATCCTGAAATGATTAACAACCCCGATTTCACCGGCTTAGGCGAAGAAGCGTCGACGTTTAGTTTTGATCGCAGTTTTGCCTTAGGCCGCGACGATGTGCCCTTGCTCAAAATCGATCACCCGTTAATTCAGACCGGTTTAGAGATTTTACTTGGCTCGGAAGAAGGCAACGTCGCTTGCATTGTGGACCCTGAATTGCCGCAGCAAATTGCGCTTTTGGAGTGCATTTTTGTACTTGAGTGCGTGGCGGATCGCAAACTTGACGCGGATCGCTATCTGCCGCCGCAACCGATGCGCGTAGTTATCGACACCAAGCTGACCGCGCGCGACTGGCGGCCGAGCGATCGTGCGATTAAGCGCGCTGACGAGCAACAGGTGAATTTGCAGCCACTGCGCCGCGTCTTGAATACCTTAATTCCCGAAATGGTGAAGGGCGCGCGCAACAACGCGGAGCCGACAGCGCTCAAGCTGGCAAAAGCCGCCACTGGTTTTGCCGAGGAGGAAATCAACGCCGAGTTAACGCGGCTAAAGGCGCTCAAACGGCTCAACGCCAGCGTCCGCGAAAGTGAAATCAGCAGCTTGGAAGCGCGCCTAACCGGCCTGCAAGCGGCTTTGCCAACCGCGCGCTTGCGCCTGGATGCGGTCCGTTTAGCAGTCAATCCCGCCTTTTTTAAGTTGCGTTAAATGACCGAGTCCATGGAACAACGTTTAGAAACCGAATTGCACGACACCATTCCCTTGGTGCGTGCGCTGGGCCTGAAAGTCGCGCACAGTAAAGAGGGCGTAGTGATTTTCAACGCCGCGTTAGCGCCAAATATCAATGATAAAGGCTGTGCTTTTGGCGGCAGCTTGGCGAGTTTGTTGACGCTTTCGTGCTGGAGCGTGCTGCGCGCGCACACCTGGGCACAACAAATGCCGAGTGATATTTTTGTCCACACTAGTCGTATCGTTTACATCGCACCGATTTGGGCTGATTTCACCGTACACGCCAGTTTGAGCCCAGAAGCACTCAGTCAATTCATTGACACCTTAGCAAGCAAAGGTAAAGCGGCAGCCATAATTCGGGCTGAAGTTCGGGCGGCTGACGGCGTGGCAGCGACTATGGAAGCACGCTTTGTCGCCAAACGCCCTGATACGCCGATCTAGATTCAAGCCGCATTTGGGATCTGCGATGTTGCGCAAACCCGTTACAGAATCTTAATAGCACTTATTCGCATTTGCGGTATGATTAGGCTTATGGACGGCACCCCGCAACCCGAAGTAACGAGTCAGATAACGAGCCAAGTAACCGGCGAAACCGCTGTGCACATTGCAGCCCACTCGTTGCCAGCGATAGCCGCTAGCCCTGCGCAAACGCGCACCTTAGATCAACTGACTAAGGGTGAACAGGCCGTTGTTGTCAGCGTCGAAGCCAGCGCGGCATTTGGAACACTAGACGCATTGGTAACTCGGCGGCTGTGGGAGTTGGGCTTTCTAGCAGGTGCGCAGATCAGCGTGGTCGGCTTTGGCTTGCTCAGTCGCGATCCGATAGCGGTAAAAATAGGCGGCACAAAATTTGCGCTGAGGCGCGCTGAGGCGCAAAAAGTACGGGTCAAGTGCTCAGATAAGTCTGAAGCAGAGTCGATGCAATGAGCAGCGCGGTGCTTCGCGTTGCCCTAATCGGCAACCCCAATTGCGGTAAGAGTGCGCTGTTCAATTTACTGACCGGTAGTCGCCAAAAAGTTGCGAACTATCCGGGTGTTACCGTGGAAAAGCGCGAGGGTGAATTCACCGATGCGAAGCGGCGCCGCTGCGCGGTATTGGATTTGCCCGGCACCTACAGTTTGCAGGTCACGAGCGCGGACGAACGTGTCACCAGAGATGTCGTGATCGGTGGGTTTAGCGGCGAACTACCGCCAGATTTGCTGGTCGCGGTGTTAGATGCGACCAATTTGCGCCTAGGCTTACGCTTGATTTTGGAGCTTAAAGCCATTGGCCGGCCGATGATCGTTGCGCTGAACTTAATCGATCTTGCGCGACAACGCGGTTTAGAAATTGATGTTGCGAAACTTCAGCTCAGTCTAGGCTTGCCGGTGGTCGAAACCGTTGGGGTGCGCAAACGTGGCGCACAGGCGCTGGTTGCGGCGATTGCGGCATTTATGCCGGAAGCACCGGCACAGGGCACGCCGACAAAGCATACCGATAGCGCGATGTCCAATTCCTTGCGCCGCATAGCGCTACCCGACGCCGATGCAGACAGCATCCAAGCGCTCTACACCCAAGTTGAGGGCTTGCTTGAGGCTTCCGTGCGCAAAAATTGCGTACTGCCGGCCTGGCAGGATCGCTTAGACGCGCTAGTCATGCATCCGGTTTTAGGGTTGCTGCTGTTGGCAACGGTGTTGTTTTTTATGTTTCAAGCGGTGTTCGCGTGGGCCGGGCCGCTGATGGATGGGCTGACCGCAGGCGTTATGATGCTGAGCGATTTGGTGGTGGGTTCCATGCAGGAAGGCCCACTCAAAAGTCTATTGCGCGATGGACTATTTGCGGGTGTGGGCAGTGTGGTGGTGTTTTTACCGCAGATATTGATTCTATTTGCTTTTATTTTGGCGCTGGAAGATTCCGGTTATCTACCGCGCGCGGCATTTTTGCTGGACCGGCTCATGTTGAGCGTCGGCTTATCCGGGCGCTCTTTTATCCCGTTATTGTCTAGTTTCGCCTGCGCCGTGCCGGGCATTATGGCGGCGCGCACAATTACCAACCCGCGCGAACGGCTGGTGACGATTATGATCGCGCCGCTGATGACGTGCTCGGCAAGGCTGCCGGTCTACACCTTGATTATCGGCGCCATGATTCCGCGCCAGAGTGTGCTGGGCGTCTTTAATATGCAGGGCGTCACGCTGTTTGCGCTGTATGTGCTGGGTATCGTCAGCAGCATTTTGGTAGCCGCCCTGGCACAACGCGCGGTTAAGGTGCGCACGGCCTTTCCACTGTTGCTAGAGCTACCAAGCTACCGGTGGCCGCATCCGCGCAACCTGCTGATGGGTTTGTGGGAAAGGGCGCGTATATTCCTGCGCCGCGTCGGCACGACTATTTTGCTGCTGATGATTTTGCTGTGGTTTTTAGCGTCCTATCCGGGTGCGCCAGCTGGGGCGACGGAACCTGCGGTGTATTACAGCTTTGCCGGGCTGATTGGTCGGGCACTTGAGGTTTTGTTTGCGCCGATTGGTTTTAGCTGGCAGATATGTATTGCGTTGGTACCGGGCATGGCCGCGCGGGAAGTGGCAGTTAGTGCGCTAGGCACGGTCTATGCGCTATCTGGCACTGAGGATCAAGTTGCGAATGCCTTGTCGCCAATCATTGCAAGCCAATGGAGCTTGGCGACCTCGCTGGCATTCTTGGCGTGGTTCGTTTATGCGCCGCAATGCCTTTCTACCTTGGCGGTGACTCAGCGCGAAACCAATTCCTGGAAGATGACCGCGCTGATGACTGGTTATCTGTTTGCGATGGCCTATGCGGCCGCGTTTTTGACCTACCGCATCACTCTTTTCTTTAGCCAGTGAGGATTCGATGATCTCGCTACAGCTCGTGATCGTATTGTGTATCGTCGCCTTTGCTGCCACCCAGCTTGCGCTGAAGGTGCGCAGCCAGTGGCGCAGTGCGATGGCTAAGCAGAAAGGTAGTTGTGGCGCATGCACAGCCTGCCCGGTGGCGCGCAAGGCACCCTGAAGCCCGAGCATTCTTGCTGCGTCCGCCGCCTAATACCCAAAGTTTCTTTACGCTACCTCAGATTAATCTGACCCTGCATTCCGACTGCGCTGAGTTCGCCAAGTTTGTAGCCGGCTTAAAGTTTCTCTACCCCGCCCACTGCGGGTAGCTCGAAACACTTACGCCAAACCTCAAACTCAAGGAAAAAACTCATGAACGCATTCAATCGCATCTTAGCCGCCCTCGCTTTCGCCGCTCTATCGCTCAGCCCTGCCGCTTTTGCTGGCAAACCAGTCAATATCAACACCGCAAGCGCAAGCGAGTTAGCAGACTCGCTTGACGGGATTGGCGATGCCAAAGCACAAGCCATCATCGCCTACCGCACCGCGCACGGCGCTTTTAAGTCGGCCGACGCGCTGGTAGAAGTCAAAGGCATAGGCTTGAAGACAGTGGAAAAGAATGCAGCGTTTATCAAGTTGGGCGCGGTGGCGGGTGCGGGTGCGGTTGCTGCCAAATAGGGCAACTGCTCCGCTGGATGGTGGCGTTAATTGCGCCATCATCCAGTTGGTTTCACGTGGAACGTAGCTAATATGCCGGTTAATGGATAGATGGCGTTTAACTTAGAAAATCTTCTGTTCCACGTGGAACGGTCGCTTTCATATGTTTGTAGCTAAGCCCTCAAGTGCGCGAATTTTGCGTTATCGCGCCACTGACACTAGTCAATTCACTTCGATTGAGAAATGGCAACTGCGCAATTATGTGCGCCAAGATAGAGCTAGACTTTAACCCCAGTTCCGACGATTGAATTAGCACCGTCCCGGCGCCAGTGAAATCAACTTGCTTTTCCTCGCCCGACAGAGTGATGCCGGTCACGGCGCCAACCATCGACATCACGCCTGTCACGTGCGCGTAATCATAACGATACGATGGGCTCGGGCAATCCGCCCAGCCAAGCACCGCTTGTTCGTCGACGCGGCAGGGCAGCTCTAAAAAGTGCACAGGGCCGTTGCTGGAAACAAAGATCTTGCCGCTGCCAAGCATCGTCAAATAACCGGGCAAGGTCGATTCCTGACATATGACGTCTTTGCTGAAGCCCAACAGATTGCTGGCTTTCACGGTCATATTGGCATTGTCTAAATCGTAACAGCCTATGTCGTTGCCGCTATCGCCCAAAATCAACTGCCCCTGCCCCTTGGCAACCACGAAATTGTGGATATACGCAGGTGCGTTAAAGGTGTTCTTGATCAGGATATCCAGCAAACTGGAACCTAGCGACTCAAATTTCAAATCGCCATAGTAGGCAATCATTTTGCCCTTCCGAAGAAAAATTTCCTCTGCAACATCGACGACAAAGGCGAAGCGGTTTAAGTTATCGTTTTTGGGCAGATTGAGTGGATTGTAGGTAGTCATAGTTAGCGCTCGCTCGCTTGGATATACACCGTACCCTGGCCCATGAACTTAACTTGGTAGGATTCGCCGGATGCCTGTCCAACGAAGGTTTTCCAGTTAACGTCGGTAACAATCGTTGAAGTCAGATTGCCCTTATGGCCGACATACGCATTCGGATCAACGAATACCGGCTGCTCAGTGCTCACCGGCAAGCCAATCGCATTCCCATCAGAAAGCAACGCCAGCTCGCCAGAGCCTTGCAGGGTCGTAGTAAAAAGCCCCTGACCACTGACGGCACCGCGCACCATGCTCTGGATTCCGCCCTGATTACCCAAAAACATCGTGCCACTGCGCAAGCGACCATCATAGGCAAGCAAGTTTTCGCTTTCGATATACATCGTTTCATTAGCGAGTGTGATCAGGCTAACGAATAGGCCGTTGTAACCATAATAAATCTTACCGGTGCCGCGCGCCGACATCAGCGCGTTACCTTCATTGGTCGCGGTACGCATGGCTAAATCGCTGACGTTACCGCCGCCGAGAAAAGAGCGGGCAAAACTGACATTACCCTGATACGAAATCATCGAGCCTCGCTTAGCGAAAAGCTCCTCGTTATTGAGCGTGACTTCGATCAGCTTTTCATTGAGTTGATTGTAGCTTGGCATCACAGTCTCCTTAGCGTTCCGCCGGTTGGATATAAACTAAACCTTGACCGGTAAATTTCAGTTGGTAAGACTCGCCAGACGACTGCCCAACCATGGTGCGCCAGTTCACGTCAAAGATAAATTCTTGTTGGATCGCGCCTTTGTAGCCAATAAACGCTTGCGGGTCGACAAATAGCGGGTACTTTGGGTTAACTTCAAGCGTGATCAAATTGCCTCGTGAAATGACCGCGATGTTGCCGGTGCCTTCAACGGTTGAGGTAAATAAACCCTGTCCAGAAGCCGCCCCACGCAATCCGGCGAAAGTGGTGTTGGTCTTGAGTGCTATGTCATAGGCCAGCAGGCTGCTGCTTTCGATAAATATTTTTTCCCCGGCGAGAGGAATAACGGCTATCTCCGCTGCATTCTGCGCAAAATAAACCGTGCCGGTACCAGTCGTCTGCATGAGCGACATACCCTCGTTGGTAACCTTGCGTTTTAGGGCCCCGAAAAAGCCCTCACCGCCTAGGATCGATTTTTCGAATTTCATGCTGCCTGTGTAGGCAACCATTGACCCGGCAATTGCCATTACCTTTTCGTTCTGCAAGCCAACTTCAAGCAAGCGATCGGAATTTATTTTAAAACTGCTCACGACTCTGCTCCGTAGTGGGAGGTTCTAGCTAAGCTTTAACTTCAAACCGTATCAACACGGCGTCTGAAGACAAGCGGTAATCGTTGCATAGAATTCTGGCAATTGCGCGCGTCAACGGCCCATAAAATTTGGGGGTCATGATAGCCAGTGAAATGGCTATTCGCCTTGAATGAGTACGGCGCCGTTACTAACATTCCACGTGACAACCGACCCAGGCCACGCGCTAATCGCATCACTCAATGCCACACCAGTTACCCAGACTTGGTCTGCCACTTCAAATGCCAAGCGCAGGCAATGCGCCTGATGCTCCTGATCGAGTTCAGAAAATAAATCATCCAGACACAAAACGGGCTTCTCACCACTCAATGCGTAATAGCGTGCAAGCGTGCCAAACACAACCGCAAGACAAGCGTTCTTTGCCTGGCCACGAGAGAATTGCTCGCGTTCTGGTGCATGCGCAAAACTCAAGCTCCAATCTGCACGATGCGGGCCAGCGCTGGTGTAACCGAGGGCTCGGTCACGTGCTAAACGGGCCGCCATCGCCTCGGAGGGACTCTGATCACTCGGCCAACCTGATTTAAAGTTCAGTGTCACGGTACCCAACTCAGGCAGCAATCGCGCAGCGCTCATCCGCACCGCGTCTATCCACTCCGGTATGTAGCGATTACGCAACTCAGCTAACTCAATTCCTAAACACGTGACCATGGTTGTCCACGGCTCAAATTCCTTCGGGTCGCCTTCCGACTTTAAAAGCGCATTTCGCTGTCGTAGTGCTGCTTTGTAGCGCGCCGCGACGACAGCAAATGTTGGTTCCACGTGGAACAACAACCAGTCTACTAGCGCCCGCCTGGGCTCGGAACCCCCAGAGATTAACTCATGCGAATTTGGCTCAACCACCAAAATCGGGGCAAGGCGAACCAACTGTGTCAGCTGAGTAACGTCAGCGCCATTCAAACGTCCACGCCAAGCCTTTTGACCCCGCTCGAACCCAATTTGATGCCACGTATCGTGTATCTCTAGCTCCGCGAATACAGAAAGCTTGTCCGCACCGCGCGCAATCAGCGCATCTTTACCGCCCGCCCGAAACGAGCGCCCGGATCCCAACAATGCTACCGCCTCGAGAATCGAGGTTTTACCTGAGCCATTTGGCCCCACAAAAATATGCAGGCCCGGCGCCAGCGTCAGTTCTACTTTGTTCAGACAGCGCAACTGATCAATCGAGAGTCGACGAATATGCACGGCTAAACCGATGTCAAATCGTTAATCTCGATGCCGCGATAAAATTTCCGGTGCGCCAAAGCCAGCAGTTCACGATCATCGGGGGTATCGCCATAGGCATAAATTTCTTCGAACTGATCCAAATCAAAGTGTGCTAATACCCGTCGCGCCTTTTCAGCTCCAACGCACTGAAACCCCTCATAGCGCCCCGTGAACCGCTCGCGTGATCGTTCCAAAGAAGAACAAAACAAAAGCAAGCCATGCGCATCGCACCACGGCCGTAAATACAAATCAAACGAACCAGAGACCACCGCGACCTGGTCACCCTGCGCTAAATGCTCGCGTAACTTGGCCCATATTTCAGGACGAATCAATGCTGGAATTTTCTCAGCCGCAACCTGCTCAGCAACTGCCTCCACCGTTCCACACTGGGCCCGATAAAAACCAACCCAAGCCACGATTGCGCGCCCGGTTGTGCCTTTAAGCCAACCATTTAGGTACGCAATAATTAGCGGCCAAGTAAATAATAACGCCAAAATTAACCGCCAACGCGGTATCGCTAAAGCGACAAATACGCCGTAGGCATCGCGGGTAGTAATAGTCCCGTCAAAATCAAAGAGCGCCAAATTTCGACGCTCTTTCGGTGCAACATTAAAGCTCATGCCTAAATTACAAACGCAATGGCATGACCACATGACGAACGCGCGCATTATCTTTGCCACGCACCAAACCCGAACTGCCAGAGTCGCGCAAGCAAAGTAATACTTCCGAGCCTTCCAGCGCGTTAACTGCATCCATCAAATAATTTACGTTGAACCCAATACCGAGGTTACTTACCACGGTTTCCGCTGCAATTTCTTCGACGGCTTCATCTTGCTCCGCATTGGTCGCAACAATTCGCACAACGCCAGGGTTTAATTCAATCCGTACGCCGCGATATTTTTCATTACTTAAAATTGCAGCGCGTTGCAGCGCCGATTTCAGCTCGTCTTTGCTCATTAGTGCGGTTTTATCGGCGCCAATGGGAATAACCGCATCGTAATCAGGAAAACGTCCGTCAATCAATTTGGTCGTCATCACCGCGTTGCCAACCCGCGCCCTCAGATGGTTTCGGGAAAATTCAAGCTCGACTTGGTCTTCGCCACCACCGATCAATTTGGCAAGCTCTAGGATGCCCTTACGCGGCACGATCACTTGGCGGTCGGCGGAACTGCCAGGGTCTATATTAGAGTCGCATAGCGCCAAGCGGTGGCCATCTGTGGCGACCGCGCGCAGGTTGCTGCCGCGCAGCTCAAGTAACAAACCATTTAAATAATAGCGAACATCTTGCACGGCCATCGCAAAACCGGTGCGATCAATCAATTCTTTCAGTGCCGCGCCCGCAACGCTAGAGCGATATTGAATCTCACCAATATCCACAGGCGGAAACTCAGTCGCAGGCAGCGTCGCTAAGGTATAGCGGCTGCGCCCCGCAACGACCGTCACTTTTTCTTTCGCTAGTTTCATATCGATATTCGTTCCGTCAGGCAAGGCACGGATGATGTCGAACAACTTACGACCAGGAACAGTAATCTCACCTTCTTCGGCACCCACGGCCGACATCCGACCCTGCATTTCCACCTCAAGATCGGTGGTTGTTAGCATGACCTCGCCTGTTTTTACTTGAATCAAGATATTCGCTAGTACCGGCATAGTTTGGCGCTTTTCAACAACACCGATCACTTGCTGGAGTGGTTTAAGTAGGACTTCTCTAGGTACGGCAAAGCGCATAGCAACTCTTCTTTTAGTTCTTATTTATAAAGAAAATAGTAGTAGTAGTAGTGTTCACAAATTCTGGGGATAACTTTACAAGCCCTTGATTGATCGCATTTTTATAGCTAAAAACGTGTTGATATCGATCTTAACAAGAATGGTAAAAGCGGTGCGGTGTTCGTGGATAACTTTTTCCACACGCTTACCCCACGCTTATCCACATACTTATGCAGGGTCTTATACACCAGTTATTCAAGGCCGGGCCAGTATCCATAGCTAACCGGGTGCCATTCAAACTGACGGATCGTCATCCCCGAATGTTTTAGTCGGGGATCCAGCCTGCACTTGTGCAAAGTACAGCGAATTGCAATGGTGAAACGCCAAAACAAGCCCCCTGGATTCCCGCCAAAAGCACGCGGGAATGACGAACTCAGAGCGCCGCCGCCTTAATAAATTCGAATCAGCGAAAATTACCGTGATTCCGCTTTAGTTTGAATGCCACCCCAGCTAACCTACCAACCGACGCAACATCGTTTGCCAGTCATCAAAGTTCTGACCTTCTGTCTTTTTAAGCTCCTCAACCAAACGGCATGCATGCAAAACCGTCGTATGGTCTCGCCCACCGAAAGCTTCACCAATCTCTTTTAAGCTCAAATTTGTCAATTCCTTCGTCAACGCCATTGCCAATTGACGCGCCCGCGCGATCGAGCGTGTGCGCTTCACCGAAAGTAAATCACTGAGCGAGATTCGGGTGTATTCAGCCACTGATTTTTGAATGCTGCTTACTGAAACGCTACGGTCTTGCACAGAAAATAAGTCACGCAAAGTTTCGGAGGCAAAATCCAGTGTGATCGCCTGACCAGAGAAATGTGCGCGTGCCGTCAGCGTATTGAGCGCCCCCTCCAATTCGCGCACATTTGAACGCATGCGCTTGGCGATCAGTTGCGCCACCGCCTCATCCAGCTGCATCTTCGAGCTTTGTGCTTTCGCCAATAAAATCTCAACGCGGGTCTCAAAATCCGGCGGCTCAACCGCGACGCTTAAGCCCCAGCCAAAGCGTGACTGTAGCCGCTGCTCAAAACGTTCCAACTCCTTTGGAAAGCGGTCACAGGTCATCACTACCTGTTGGCGGGAGTCATAAAGCGTGTTGAAGGTATGGAAAAACTCTTCCTGCGAACGTTCTTTACCGGCAAAGAATTGAATGTCATCAATGAGTAGGCAATCCAAACCACGATACAAGGACTTGAACTGCTCCATCGCATTGACGCTAGAGCTACCTTCACCACGCAGCGCTTTCATCATGCCGCTAACAAAGTCTTCGCTGCGCACATACATAATGCGTGCCGCCGGGTTTTTCGCCTGAATCGCACCGCCTAGCGCATGCAATATGTGGGTTTTACCTAAGCCAGTGCCGCCATAAAGCATCAGTGGATTGTAATTCGCCGCACCTGGGTCACGCGCAACTTGCAATGCCGTGTGCTTGGCCAGCTGGTTGGAGCGGCCTTCAACAAAATTCGCAAAACTATATCGAGGATCTAATCGCGATGCGAAATCGCTCGGTAATGGTGCTCGCGTTGGCGTGTAGTGGCTCGCCGGATGGGCCGCAAAAATCGCCGGTGCGACCGGCTCGTGTTCGTAACCATCGCCCACATGCAGCTCAAGACGCGTCAGCTCCGGTGCGTGTTTGCTTAATAAAAACCGGATACGCGGCAACAGTGCACGAACCTCAGTTTCAACATGGGCATTACTCGCAAATAACTTTAATGTGTCACTGTTCACTCGCGCCACCAACGGCGTCAGCCACAGCAAAACAGACTCTTGACCAATCTCAATGGCGAGATCATCGGTAATTTTTTTCCAGGCGCGCATGGACAGAGCTAGCCCTCCCTAAAAGCTATATAAACGTCAAGGGTAGCAGCTAATTGACATCGCTTAGGTAAGGCCGCTATTGTAATAGACCGTTTTGCTGACGCTTCTGTATTGAAGTGCACTGTTTTTGGCACAACGAGCGAAGCTATTCCAGTCGAATTCTAAATTCCAGCCGAATTCTCCAAGAATCATCTACAAGCATCACCAATTTTTAGGGCTCAGCCATGAAACGTACTTTCCAACCAAGCAAATTGCATCGCGCCCGTACCCACGGCTTCCGCGCTCGTATGGCGACCAAAAGCGGCCGTGCGATTATCTCTGCACGCCGAGCTAAAGGCCGTTCGAGGCTCATTCCCTAGCTTCAACTTCTCCAACTGGCACTAAGCTTCTACAGCAGGCGAAATCATCTGGCTTATCGCCTGTTCGGCGAGGCTTAGTCGATGTCTCTGCAAGCAGAGACTTAAACTTTGCAGTTTGTCCGCCTAGCGGATTTCAGTGCCAACTAAGAGGTCATGCATCGACTTTCCACGCCATGCGCGACTCATTTTGCCCGCAGAATATAATCGTATATTCGCTGCGGGTAAGCGTTTTTCTGGTGCTTGCGTAACGCTAGTCGCCGCTCGTCTGGATTTAAGCCTTGGTAAGCGCTTAGCGACACGGCCTAGGCTAGGTTTAGCACTGGCAAAAAAGCAAATCAAACGTTCGCACGAGCGTAATCGCGTCAAACGCCTATTGCGCGAGCGCTTCCGCGCTAATACCCAGCGTTTAGTCGGCTTAGAATTCATCGCCATGGCGAAAACAGCGGCACAAAACACGCCAAATCCAGCCCTGATCTTAGAAATCGATCGGCTGATCACGCGCGCGGTTGATTTCTTCGCCGCCGCACCAAAAACTGAACCGTTTGCACCCGCCTCCGCCATCGCGCCAAACACCACAGCCCCATAAAAAACAGTGAGCTATGAATAACACTCGACTTTTGTTTGCTTTCGCCACGGCTGCATTGGCCTATATGCTGTTAACGCAATGGCAGCTAGAACACGCACAGCCAGTACCGGTTGCAGCAGTGCAATCTCAAGCGGCGAGTCAAGCGCCCAATATTGCGCCAATTGCAGCCACTGCCGCGAGCGAGCTGCCCGATCAAAACACCGCAACCCCTGTATCTGCGCTGCCCGATGCCCCCGCACAATCCACACCGCGCACCGATTCGACCGTACCTAGCTTGCAAGATCCTCAAGTTGTTGAAGGCGCGAGCGTAAAAATCGACACGGATGTATTTGAATTAACGATTGACTTAGTCGGTGCCGATATCAGTACCGCCAAATTAAAAACCTACACCGTCTCGCTTACCGACAAAACACCCGTTGCCTTAGTTGAACGCAACAATCCACATTGGATCAAGGCGCAGACCGGCTTGATCGCACAAGTGGGCGCGGCACCGAATCACCTTGCCAACTTTCAGGCACCCGCAGCAGCGGCGCTGTCGTTACAAGCTGGCAAGAACGTGTTGGAAGTACCGTTCACTTGGACTGACGCCAGCGGCGTCACGGTGCGCAAAATTTATCGCTTAGAGCGCGGCAGTTTTGCCATTGGCGTGCGTTATGAAATCACCAACGCCTCGGCTGCGCCGCTGACCTTGTTCCCATATCGGCAACTACAGCAGGCCGAACCGGCGACGCCAGAAAGCACGTTTTTCGCAAGTCCCGCCGGTTTAGCGTATGTCGGCAGCGTGATTTACAGCCCTGAAGAACGTTTCCAGAAGCTACCTTCCGGGGATTTTGTTGACGAGCCGCTTAAAAAGACTTTTGCCGGTGGTTGGATGGCGTTACTACAGCACCACTTTTTCGTAAGCTGGATCCCAGAGAAAACGGAAAGCAATGATTACAGCACAGCGGTTTTACCAGCAACCGCGACGACAACCAACGCCTATCTAACGCGGCAAACTGCCGCACCGCAGGTGGTCGCGGCGGGTGCGACGTTGGTGTTGCCAGCCACGCTTTACATCGGCCCGAAGCTCCAAGAATCACTAAATGCGCTCGCGCCCGGGCTTGCCAAGGTGGTTGATTATGGTTACGTCACGTTTCTGTCCGAGCCCCTTTTTAGCCTGTTAAATTGGCTGCATGGCGTTGTTGGCAACTGGGGCTGGGCGATCATTTTGGTCGTGCTGATTCTGAAAGCGCTGTTCTACAAGTTATCCGAAGCGCAGTACCGATCCGGCGCGAAAATGAAGGCGATCGCGCCAAAAATCGCCGAGCTTAAGAAGCGCTTTCCTGATGACAACCAAAAATTCGGCATGGCGCAGATGGAGCTTTTCAAGAAAGAAAAGGTTAATCCGCTGGCTGGCTGTTTCCCGATCCTGATCCAAATTCCGGTATTTTTTGGGCTGTATTGGGTGCTGGCTGAATCTGTAGAAATGCGACAAGCGCCGTTTTTATTCTGGATTAAAGATCTAACCGCGTCCGATCCGTACTTCGTTTTGCCCGTCTTAAATGGTTTGACGATGTTTTTGACCAGCAAAATGACACCGATGACGGGCATGGATCCGATGCAGCAAAAAATTATGACCTACATGCCGCTCATGTTCGCGGTGATGATGGCGTTTTTTCCGGCAGGCTTGGTTTTGTACTGGACTTTCAACGGTGTGCTGGGCTTGGCGCAGCAGTACTACATCACCCGCAAAATCGAGAATGAAACGGCGGCGCTAAAACACGCGCGCTAAGAATTTTTGACCGCGCTATGACGGACACTATCGCAGCGGTTGCGACCGCAGGCGGTGCTGGCGGTGTCGGCATCATCCGCATCAGTGGACCAGACGCGCGCGCTATCGCCGCAGTATTTTTCAGCAAGCCGCTGCGCCAGCGCTACGCGCATTTTGCCAAATTCTGTGATGCGGACGGCGTTGAAATTGATCACGGTTTGCTCTTGTATTTCCAAGCGCCGAACTCGTTCACCGGTGAAGACGTTGTTGAGCTGCAAGTGCATGGATCGCCAGTGGCATTGGCCATGCTGTTACGCCGATGTTTTCAGCTGGGCGCGCGCCCTGCCCGCGCGGGTGAATTTACCGAGCGCGCATTCCTCAACCAAAAATTGGATTTAGCACAGGCCGAAGCGGTCGCCGATTTGATTGCCGCACAAAGCGAGGCGGCAGCAACGGCAGCAGTGCGCTCACTTGAGGGCGAGTTTTCCAAACGCGTCGAAAGTGTCTTGACCGAACTGACAGACCTGCGAACTTACGTTGAAGCACTGATCGACTTTCCTGACGAAGAAATCAGTTTTTCTCGTGATCGGCAAATAATCGCGCGCGGTTTGCGGCTGAATATTTTATTAGAAAACTTACTAACTCAGGCTAAGCGCGGACAGCGTCTGCGAGATGGTTTGTACGTCGTTATTATCGGGCCACCGAATGCCGGAAAATCCTCCTTGCTTAACGCATTGGCGCAATCTGATCGCGCCATCGTCACCGCCATTGCCGGCACCACGCGCGATGTCTTGCGTGAGCAAATAACCCTCAACGGTATACCGGTCACGCTGGTCGACACAGCGGGCCTGCGCGATAGCCCGGATGTTATTGAAGCGGAGGGAATTCGTCGCGTACACCTAGAAATCCAGCGCGCCGATCTGGCCATTGTGTTGCTGGGCGCGGATCAAACTGAGTTCGACTTTATTGATTTACAAGCCAACCTTCCCGAATCACTTAAGCGTATTTGCGTGCTCAATAAAGCCGACTTATTTGCCGTGTCGCCTGATCGGCGAGACTTATTTGCCGTGTCGCCTGATCGGCGAGACTTGGAGCTGACCAACCTTGTCAGCGACGAGCTTTTGATCTCCACGCGCACCGGCAACGGCCTTTCAGAGCTTTGCAATAAGATTTTGGCGTCGACCGGATCTGACTCAGTGAACGAAGGCAGTGGCGGTTCCTTCAGCGCGCGCGTACGTCACGTGCAAGCGCTAGAAACGGTGCAGCAGGCACTTGTTAATGCGCAAAACTGGCTTGCCGCCGAACACGGAGATCTCGCAGCCGAAGAGCTGCGCTTAGCGCAACTTTCCTTAAGCGAAATAACCGGCGCGTTTAGCGCAGACGATCTGTTGGGCAAGATTTTTTCGTCGTTTTGTATCGGCAAGTAGACAACTCAAACTTTTACCATTGCGGCAAAGTGGGTCATTGACGACGCAAACATGCAGGCTTACCGTCGTGGCGACAGTTACTTTAGATTTCTGATAGCAATCACTAGGAATCACCATGAAGTTGAATCTGAAAACTTTCTGTAGCCAATTCGTTGCTGGACTTTGCTTTTCATTTTTACTGGCATTGGGTTGGCTGCCAACTTTCGGGTACGCTCAAAACGCCAACGATGGTTTTAACGTAGCTTTTCTTGGCACCACCATAAATGCAATGGCGGTGCAAACAGACGGCAAGATCTTAGTAGGTGGTTCTTTTTCCATGATCGCCGGTCAAAGCCGCAGTCGATTTGCGCGTTTGAATGCGGACGGTAGTTTGGATGCTGGCTTTGCATCCGATGCGTTCAGTGGCACGGTCCACGCCATTGCCGTTCAAGCAGACGGACGAATATTGGTAGGGGGCGAGTTTACCCTGGTCGGCGGCGTCGCACGTGACCGCATCGTCCGGCTGAATGCCGACGGTAGCCTTGACAGCGCGTTCAATCCAGGTGCGAACAATACGGTTCTGGCGCTTGCCGTGCAGCCAGACGGCAAGCTGCTGGTCGGTGGATTTTTTATGACAATTGCGGGTCAGACACGCAATCGCGTCGCGCGGCTGAATGCCGACGGCACATTGGACACCCTATACAACCCCAATGCGAATAGCGGTGTTCTTGGGCTAGCGGTGCAAGCCGATGGCAAGCTGCTTGTGGGTGGTGGTTTCACCACGATCGCGGGCGGAGCCCGTAATAATATTGCCAGACTGAATACCGACGGTAGCCTGGACACCCTTTTTAACCCCAATGCGAACGCTCAAGTCAATGCTTTTGCCCTGCGCCCCGATGGCAAAGTGCTGGTGGGTGGGGATTTCACCCTGATGACGGGGCAGGCCCGCAATCGCATCGCGCAGCTGAATACCGACGGCAGCCTGACAGCATTTGACCCCTTAGTGAACGGCTTAGTGACCTCGCTGGCTATGCAGTCCGACGGGAAGCTTGTGGTGGGCGGTTTCTTCACCACCATAAATTTGCTGCCCCGCAATCGCATCGCGCGACTGGAGATCAATGGCTTGGTGGACACGTCATTCAACCCGGATGCAAGTAATGGCGTCAACGCGTTGGTCGTGCAGCCCGATGGCAAACTGTTGATAGGCGGCACTTTCACCGTAGTTGCTGGACAGGCGCGTGACCGCACCGCCCGGCTTAATCCCGATGGCAGCCTGGACGCCACGTCCAACCCGAACGCGGGCGGCGAAGTTCTCGCGCTGGCACTGCAGCCGGATGGTAAAATGCTGGTGGGCGGGAATTTCACCACCATCTCCGGGGTAGTCAGCAAGAATTTGGCGCGCTTGAATTCCGACGGAACTCTCGACAACACGTTTTTCAATTACAACCCTGATGGCATAGTCAGTGCGCTGGCCGTACAACAGGATGGCAGGGTGCTTGTGGGTGGTCTTTTTACTAACCTAGCTGGTGTCGCTCTAAGTAACCTCGGGCGGATTAATGGCTTCGGCGGTGTCGACCAGTCATACAGTCCGAATGTCAACCAGCAAGTGCTGGCGCTGCTTGTGCAGCCAAATGGCAATCTGGTGCTGGCCGGTAATTTCACCGAGATTGGCGGGAACGTCCGCCGTCGCATCGCCCAGCTTTTTGTGAACAGCGCCGTGGACCAAACAGCGTTCTTGTCGGGTGTGAACAACTCCGTTTACGCGCTAGCTTTGCAACCTGATCGCAAGGTGGTGCTGGCAGGAGATTTCTTGGAGGTTGGTGGTCAGACCCGCCACAGCATTGCTCGGATGAATGCCACCGGCAGTTTTGATTCCACCTTTGCTGATCTTCAGGTGAGCGGTGCCATCTATGCGCTGGCCGTGCAGCCCGATGGCAAGATTTTGGTAGGCGGTTCTTTCAGCACCATCGGTGGACAAAACCGCTTGAACCTCGCGCGGTTAAATGCCGATGGCACCGTGGATTCGACGTTCAACCCGGATATCAATAACCGCGTCAGCGCGTTGGCCCTGCAGCCTGATGGCAAGGTAGTGGTCGGGGGGCGGTTCACCTTGATCGCAGGGCAGGTTCGAAATCGTATCGCTCGGCTGAATGTCGACGGCAGCCTGGATGCTTCGTTCAATCCAAATTCAAACGGCTTTGTCAACGCGCTCGCTTTGCAAACCGATGGCAAGCTTATGGTAGGCGGGTTGTTCAACACGATTGCAGGGCTGCCGCGCTCCAACATCGCTAGGCTTAGCACCGCGCAGGCGGCGCTACAGTCGTTGGCCCTGGTGACAACCGTCGGCGGTAGCAGCACGGTTACCTGGGCACGCTCTGGTGCCGGGCCGGAACTCGCATTTCCGCCGTCGCTGGACTTTTCAACGGACGCAATTGTTTATTCGTCAGCCGGTGTTATGTCGAGTATAAGCAGTGGTTGGCAGTCTTTGACCTTTGTTCCGCCTGCGGGACAGGTGTTTTATCTGCGCGCGCGCAGCTCGACCGGCCAAAACAATGGATCCGGCGGCATAGTCGAAAGTACCCGGCAGTTTTATGCCCCTCCGGCGGAACTAATCTTTAGGAACGGTTTCGAGTAGCTGCCGCAACATCGCCCTGCCCGCGAGTTCATGCAATCCAGCGCATAAGCAAAATAATTGCAGATGAAAACTTAGCCAAGCTATTTATTGCCGACGCTGTTGCTGCCAAGCTCGCAGATCGAAAATATTTTCCGGAATCGATCCATGACGTTACGCCGCTATCAAAACTTCATCCCCAAGCTCGGCGCACGTGTCTACGTCGACTCAATGTCGTTAGTGCTCGGTCAAGTCGATCTAGCCGACGACGTCAGCATCTGGCCTTTCGTCGCCGCGCGTGGCGATGTCAATCGCATTGTCATCGGTGCCCGCAGCAATATCCAAGATAACAGCGTTTTGCACGTCACCCACGATGGTAAGTACACGCCCGGTGGCACTCCCTTGCTGATCGGCAGTGACGTAACGGTTGGCCATGGCGCAATTTTGCACGCATGCACCATTGAAGACGCTTGCCTAATCGGCATGGGCGCGGTGGTCTTGGATCAAGCGCACGTCGGCAAGCACTCTTTGATCGCTGCGGGCAGCGTGCTCAGCCCCGGAAAAATAGTTGAACCCGGTTCGATGTGGCGCGGCAATCCTGCGCGGTTTGTGCGCATGTTGAGCGATGTCGAAATTGAATCGCTGTATTACTCGGCAAAAAATTACGTCAAGCTCAAAGACGAATACCTAAACGGCGCGGTGAGCGATATTTAGCCGTTTTCTACCGATCCAGCCATTGCAAGGGGTACGCCAAATGATTCGAGTAGCGTTGATTGATGACCACGACATGATCCGAGAGGGTTTTGCCGCAATTCTCAAGAACGACCCAGAGTTTTCGGTAGTGGCGCAGGGCAACCGTGGCGACGACGCGATGTTGATTGCCCGCAAAGACAAGCCTGATGTGATTTTGCTGGACATCAGCATGCCCGGCGGTATCAGCGGTGTCGAAGCTTTGGCCCGCCTAAGTGCGATGGAAAAACCACCCAAAGTAATTATGGTGAGCCAGCACGAAGAACTCGGGCTTTTGCGCCGATTGCTGGAATCCGGTGCCTCTGGCTACGTCAGCAAAAGTGCGGGCGCCGATGAGCTGAAAGCCGCGATTCGAAAAGTGATGCAGGGCAGGCGTTACGTGAGTCAAGACTTAGCGCAAGCAATGGCGCTTGCCGGGCCACAAGTAAGCCATGAATCACCCTTTTCGCAACTGAGCAAGCGCGAGCACGAGGTGGCACTGTCTGTTGCTGCGGGCGAACGCGGCATGGATTTAGCAGTGCGCCTGTTTATTAGCGCCAAAACCGTCAGTACCCACAAGCGCACCATGTTTGAAAAACTTGGCATTAAGTCGGACGCAGATTTAATCAAACTCGCCGTCACGCATGGCTTGGCACCGGAAACGGTGGTGCTCTCGGCACTGTGAGGACGATTACTTGGGCCGACTCTGCAAGCCTAGGGCGCGATTCGGTAGCAATTTTTTCGTTTAAAGCGTTTTGCAAGGTATACAGTCGCACTCTTAACTAAGGGGCGCTTAAATGACATGTGTGATCGCGTTATCGGCGAGACTTGTACACTTGGCGCGCCACGCCAGTATCCGGCTATGCTGCTTGCTGCTGGCCTTACTGCTAATGCCTGCTGCGCATGCGCAGTTGGTGGTAATCGATTACTACCGAATGGGCGAACTTGATCCCGGCGCGCAGGTGGGGTTCGTTCCTTCAGCGTTAGTGGATCATATTGGCGGCAAGAATCTGGTGCTGTCGGGGCCTGGATTCGACAGCTCGGTCGCTACGAATGCGGCCAGCTCAGTGGGTTCTAGCTTGGCGCTGGATTTTTTTGCACCCGGCGCCGGTGCCTCAGGCAGCTTGCTCAGCACCGCAACCGACAATTTCGGCATCGAAGCCTGGGTCAAGACCAAGTCGCTCAGCGGCAATCAAGCGCTGGTCTACAACGGCAACACGGGCGCTAGTGGCTGGGGCTTATATCAGGTCGGTGGCACGTGGCAGGCGTTGTACGGCGGACGTACGTTCTTCGGCTCTGCGCCAGCAGTACTTAACACGTGGACACACTTAGCAGTGGTGCGCGCAGATGGTGTTTCGACGCTGTATGTTAACGGCGCGGCGGCGGGCACCACCGGGGTAGCACCGGCGCCACCCGCAGGCGCGTTCGCAATCGGCGTCGCGCCGCCCTCATTTTCCAGTGAAGGTTTTGGCGGCGTGGTGGATGAAGTGCGCGCCTTCACTTTTGCATCGGGTGGGTTCTCGCCTGCGCTGCTGTTGCTCAACCATGCCAGCGGCCCGCCAGGTGTACCCACGACTTTGCCTGCCGGGGTTATTAGTGCCAGTGCTGCGGTATTGCATGGCAGTGTCGGCAGCCGCACGCTCGCCAACACCGCGATCCTCGAATATGGCCCAACGACCGCCTACGGCAGCAGCGTAACCGTCGCATTAGCGGCAGGCGCAACTACCGATGCGGTGCGCAGCACAATCGGCGGCCTTACTGCCAACACGCTATATCACTATCGCGTCAACTCGAGCAACGCTGCGGGCTTGTTGCGGCTTGGCGCAGACAGTAGCTTTCTGACCCTGTCAGGCACCGAAACCGTACTGGCACACTACCGCATGGGTGAGATCGACATCGGTGCCAGCAATGGCAGCGCTACGACCTCGACCCGCGACAGCATCAGTACCAACACCCTGAGCGGGCCCGCGAGCTACACCAGTGCCGTCAGCGCGACCACGAGCGTCGTGAACAGCACGCTCGCGTACGATTTCCCGGTTGGTGTCGCCACCGCGCACACCGCTGCGCTGCCGACGACAGTCGTCAACAACTTTGTGCTGGAAGCCTGGGTGCGCCCGCAAAGCATAACGAATAATTCTGCGAACATAGTTTACAACGGTAGCCGCTATACGGGGCCCAACGGTTGGGGCTTTATCCGCGAAATTAACACCTATCGCGTCAGCTACGCGGGGGTCGGAAGTTTTGGCGGTGCGACGGCGGCGGCAAATGTCTGGGCGCACTTGGCGCTGGTGCGCAATAACGGCGTTTCGACGTTTTACGTCAACGGTGTGCCTTCGGGCACTACGAACAACGCGCCAATAACGCCAGGCACCAGCTTTGGCGTCAACAACTACCAGGGCGGGTGCACTACGCTTCCTGCCTCGACGTGCAATCTGGTGTCAGACGATGTCGACGAGGTGCGGGTGTGGACCTTCGCGCCCGGCACCTTTGCAATCAGCTCGCTGCTGTTGGATTTCGGCGAGATCGGGGTCGAGCAACCCGTCGGCACCGATCTTAACGATGGAGTCAGCTCCGTAAGCTTCGGCAGCATTACTCAAAATACCACCACGAGCCTGAGTTTTACCGTACGCAACACCGGCAACGCCCCGCTCACCGGGCTCGGGATCAGCATCGACGGCGCGGATGCCGTTCTGTACTCGGTGACAGCCAACCCCAGCGCAACGGTGCCCGCGGGTGGCAGCACCAGTTTCACGGTGCGTTTCGCACCGTTCAACGCCGGGCCCAAGCAAGCGATCTTGCACATCACCAGTAACGACCGGGACGAGAATCCCTTTGACATCGCTCTGAGCGGCACCGGCACCACGATCATCTTGAATATCGCCAATATCGCCGCGCAGCAGATTATCAGCGGCAACGGCGTGCTTGAGCCGAACGAGTGCAATCAGCTCAACCTGACGCTCAGCAACAGCGGCAACGCGACCGCGAGCAATGTCTCGGCAACGCTCTCCAGCAGCGACCCTAATGTGACAATCACCCAGGCGACTGTCGCGTATCCGGACATTCCCGGGGGCAGCAGTCGCTTAGGCAACATGCCGTTTGAACTCAGCACCGGTCCGGCCTTGGTCTGTGGCAGCAAGGTAGGGCTTTCGCTCAACGTCAGTTATACCGGCGTAAACTCACCGTTCGCCACCGCCTTGACCGTCCCAGTCGGCGCGGGGCTGGACTACGTGTTCAGCAGCGGAACGTCTACGATTCCGGCCGGCGGCACGCCGGTAAGCGGCAGCGCGCGAGACGATGCGGTGGTAACGCTGACTGTGCCCAGCGGCTTCCAGTTCGCCAGCTACGGCGCTAGCGTACCCGGTATCCGGGCATCGACCAACGGTACCTTGCAGGTTGGCGTACCCGGCGATGATAGTTCTGCGTCATACTTCAATGGCGCACTGCCCTCGGACGGCACTGGCCCCCCCTTCTTTACCAATTTCTCGTTCGCAAACACCACTTTCATGCCGTATTGGGACGATCTGGATCTGAGTACCGCCAACGTGGTCGGCGGCGGCATTTATACGCAGCTGATTGGCAGTGCACCGAATCGCAATTGGATAATCGAATGGCGCGGTGAGCTTCTTGGTGCTACTACGAACAACATTAGCGTAGATTTTGCGGTTGTATTTTTCGAAAACACCAATACTTTTGCCTATATCTATAAAGCGACCGGTGCTGTGGGTGTGAATGGCGTGAATGGCGAGTTGCCGGATGGTGCGACTGCCACGATCGGGGTGCAGGCTGGCCGCACCGGCCCGCGTTTTACCCAATTCTCGCTCAACACCGCGAGCGTCTTTCCGGGGCAGCTTCTGTTCGCCAGTATTCCTAGCGTGACCTGCACCAGCGGAGCCGGTATGTGCGGTGCGGTGCCGGTGGCGCAGCGTGGCCTGAGTACCGGCTCGATTACCCTGCCGGCGACTATTGCGGGCAGCAACAACGCCACGCGTGTAAGGTTCCCGCAGGCGTTTCCAGCGCTGCCAGCGGCGGTGCCGGTGGTGGTGGTGCAAGCCGACAATGTCAATTCGGACCCGGCCGCGCTGCGAGTTGCGAACGTGTCCGCCACCGGTTTCGATGTCTTGCAGGTGGAAGCCCCAGGCTGTGCCGGCTGCACCGGTGCCGCTGGCAGCAGCACCGTACACTGGCTAGCGGCGCAGCCGGGCTCGTACCGGCTGCCGAATCTTGCGACGCGTGCGGGAGGCTCGGAACGAGCGCCAGGCAGCGGCGTGTTGGTTAAGGTTGACAGTGTCCCTACCTCCGCAAGCCAGCGTGCCGGTATGCTCGGTGGCTTCACGGACTGGGCTCCGCGCGCTTGGCAAAGCGTCGCTTTTCCTGTCGCTGCGGGGTTGAACTTCAGCAGTGCGCCAGTGGTGTTGAGCACCCTGCAAACTTGGTCCAGCGCAAACGAAGGCAGCAACCTGAGCACCAGCCCGGTGCTTGCGCTCAACGGCACCTCGGAAGTTTGGCTGACGCCGGCGATGCGCAATGTCAGCGCCACCGGCTTTGAGGTCGCGCTGGAAAGCGCCTCAGTCGACAATAACGGTAGTGCCAGCGTCGGCATCGCAGCGCCCGAGACGATCGGCTACATTGCCATTGAGAACAATGTCTCGACCCAGCTCAGCAACCCCGGCGGCGCCCTGGTCGGCTTCGCGACTGCCACCGCAAGTGCCACCAGCACCTGCACTAGCACCGGCCTCAGCTTCCCTGCGGGCACGCCAACCAACGCGGTGAACCTACGCGCGTTCGCTGGCCTGCAAAGCCGTAACGAGGACGACGGCGGCTGGCTGCGCCGCTGTGGCCTTACCAGCACCGGCACCAGCACCAGTATCGGCGTGCGCATTGATGAGGACAGCGATCTCAGCACCGATCGCAACCACCCGACCGCGGAAAGCGTCGGTGAAGCGGTGTTCGGGGGTGATTTCACCACCACGCCGGTCACGCTCGCACTGTTGCGCGCAAGCCCGGTGGGCAGCGACGCGCTTGATGTCGAGCTGGCCAGTGCCAGCGAAATCGGCCATCTCGGCTATCGCATTTGGGGACGCGCCAAACCGACCGATGTCTGGCGCGCTTTGCATAGCGATCTGATCGCAAATGCGGGCGGCGACAGCTTCTCGGGGCGCTCCTACCAACGTCGGGTCGAGGCTAAAGACATCAGCGAAATTCGCATTGAAGACATCGATGTGCGCGGACAATCACGCTTCCATCCGCCGCTCGCGGTGGGTGCGAGCATGGGTGCGCCATCGCAGGATACCGCGCTCGACTGGAATGCAATCCGCGCCGCCAATGCCGCGACGCCAGCGCGTACGCGCCGGCCCGCCGGTGCCGCGCAAGTGCATGTCAAAGTGCGTGAAAATGGCATCCAGCGAGTGTCCTTTGAGGCGCTGCGCGCGGCAGGGTTCAGTGATGCGCTGCTGGCCGAAGCGGTCGCCGTACTGGTCGATGGTGTCGCCGTGCCGCGCTTCATCGCCTGCCCAGATGCACGCTTTGGTCCGGGCTGCGTGGTCGAGTGGCTGGGCCGCACGCGCGAGTCGCTGTACGGCAAGGCGCGCACCTATGTGCTGATCGATGATCGCAGCCTCGCGATCCCCGTAAGTAGCGGTGGCATTGTCAGTGGCACCAGCACGCCCAAGATCATCGTTGCCACGCCCGAACAGGCGCCCGACCGTGCCTACACCTTCTCGGCACCCGGGGCCGATCCCTGGTTCGACGAGCGACTGCTGGCCCAGACCGCGCCTGTGCAACTCACACGCAGCTTCACCTTGCCAGACCGCGCGCCCGCGCCGGTCACGCTGGAAGTGCAACTTTGGGGCGGGCTTGACTATCCAGACGGCGCTGCCGATCACAGCGTCGAACTGCTGCTCAACGGGCAGTTGATCGCACAACGGCGTTTTGATGGCCTGGTGGCTGAGACGATCAGCGTGACCCTGGACGATGCCGGGTTGCAGCCGGTCAATACGCTAACCGTGCGGCTACCCGCAGACACCGGCCAGCCCGCTGATGTGGTGCTGCTGGATGGCTTCAAGCTGCGGTATCAGCGCGCCAGCACGCTGCTAGCAGGTGAGCTTGCCTTCGGCAATTTCGCCACCGCAGCGACGCACAGCGATTCCTTGTTTGCGGACGGTTTCGATGAGCGCGCCAGCTTCCAGCTGGGCGGCATCAGTGCCAGCACCATCGTCTGGAGCGAAACGCCGGACGGCGTACAGCGCCGTGATCTAGTCAGCACAAGCAGCGCGGTACGCGCCGATGTTGCCGCGCTCTATGCGTCCGATGAAGCGCATATTCGGCGACCAGTGGCGGAGAGCGCGGTCAGTGCGGATATAGATCTCAGCGCGGCGGATTATCTCATCGTCACCCACCCGTTCTTTGAAGCAGAGCTGGCACCGTTGATCGCACTGCAACAAGCGCGTGGCCTGCGCGTACGCGTGCTGCGCACCGACAGTATTTACGCCGCGCTGAATCACCAACAGCCCGATCCGGACGCCATTGCGGCAGCGATTGCCGAAATCAAGCCGCGTTTCGTCTTACTGGTCGGCGGGGATAGCTACGATTACAACGACAACCTTGGACTGGGTTCGCAAAGCTACGTGCCGACCTATTACCGCGTCGCCAGCCCGATCGTGCGATTTGCGCCGAGCGATCAAGGCTTCGTTGATGTTGAGCGCGACGGTGCGCCGGAACGCGCGCTCGGGCGAATCCCGGCGCGCACGGTCGAGGAATTGCGGCGTGCCATCACCTCCATCGTCGAGCGTGGCAATAGCCCTGCCACAAGCTTTTTCGCGAGCGCAGGTGTATCGAGTCCAAGCGAGCACTTTGATGTTCACAGCCGCACTCTGTTGTCCTATCTGCGCCAAGGGCAGCCAGTTGAGTTTGGGCTGGTCGATGAAATCAATCTCGAACCGGCGCGCGCAGCGCTCATCGCAGCGCTTTCAGGGGGCGCGCAGTGGATCAACTACCTTGGGCATTCAAGCCCGAACCGCTGGGCACTGCAAAACCTGATCAACACCAGCCAACTCGGTACGATCCAACGCACCGGTTTGGCTGCCGTCGTCAGTCAGTGGGGCTGCTGGAACAATTATTTCGTGTTACCAAATCAAGACACGATGAGCCACGCACTCATGCTGCGTCCCAACCACCTCGCCGCCGCAGTGATTGGCTCGACCAGCCTAGCCGAAGACGCAAGCCATCTGGCATTGGCAACGCGCTTTTTTGATCTGCTCGAAGACGGCAGGATCGGCGACGAAGCAGGAGCTGCCGTGGGCAGCATTGGCGAAGCCTTACTGCAAGCCAAGCAAAGCCTAGCGCGTGACGAGCCGCAATACATCGAATCAAATTGGTCGATTAGCCTGTTTGGGGATCCGGCAATGCCGCTGCGCTAAGCCATTGTGGTGGCTGCCCGTGGCGCAGGGCAGCCGTGACGATGATGCGATTTTGATCGCACGCAAAGACAAGCCGGAGGTGATTTTGCTCGAAATAAGCATGCCTGGCGGATCACCCCAAACCGCAGCCAAACTGTCCCCGCCGTCAAAACCTAGTCGCGCTAGGCACTGCTATACTTCCCGCATCAAATTTTTGACAAGACGTCGCCCTAAATGCGACGCCCGTGAAGACTTATGCCTAAACGTACTGATTTAAAGACGATTTTGATCATTGGTGCGGGGCCGATTGTGATCGGTCAAGCGTGTGAATTTGATTATTCTGGCGCACAGGCCTGCAAAGCCCTGCGCGACGAGGGCTATCGGGTGGTGTTGGTGAATTCCAACCCGGCCACGATTATGACCGACCCAGATATGGCGGACGCCACCTACATTGAGCCAATCAATTGGCAAACGGTGGAGCACATTATCGCCAAGGAGCGCCCAGATGCGATTTTGCCGACCATGGGCGGACAAACGGCATTGAACTGCGCGCTGGACTTGGCGGATCACGGCATTTTAGAAAAATACAACGTCGAGCTGATCGGCGCGAAAAAAGAAGCGATTCGCCTGGCCGAAGATCGCGAGCTGTTTCGTGTGGCAATGATTGAGATTGGTTTGTCCGTGCCCACCGCTGCGATTGCGCGCAGCATGGAAGAGGCGCTGGCGATTCAGGCGCGCGTCGGTTACCCGACGATTATGCGGCCAAGTTTCACGCTCGGCGGCAGTGGCGGCGGCATTGCCTACAACAAAGAAGAATTCGTTGAAATTATGACGCGCGGATTGGAGCTTTCGCCGGTGCACGAAGTGCTGGTGGAAGAGTCCGTGCTGGGCTGGAAAGAGTTTGAGATGGAGGTGGTGCGCGATTCGGTTGATAACTGCATCATCGTGTGTTCGATTGAGAATTTCGACCCGATGGGCGTGCACACCGGGGATTCCATTACCGTGGCACCGGCGCAAACGTTGACGGATAAGGAATATCAGCGCATGCGCGATGCTTCGATCCAGATCTTGCGCAAAATTGGCGTGGACACCGGCGGCTCGAACGTGCAGTTCGGCATCAACGCGCAGGACGGACGTATGGTGGTGATTGAGATGAACCCGCGCGTGAGCCGCTCCAGCGCCCTTGCTAGCAAAGCGACTGGCTTTCCAATTGCTAAAATCGCGGCGAAATTGGCGGTGGGCTACACGCTGGACGAGCTACGCAACGATATTACTGGCGGTGCGACCCCGGCGTCATTTGAGCCCGCAATCGATTATGTCGTCACCAAAATTCCGCGCTTCGCGTTCGAGAAATTCCCGAAAGCCGACGCGCGTTTGACCACGCAAATGAAATCTGTGGGCGAAGTGATGGCAATGGGCCGCACCTTCCAAGAAAGCTTACAAAAAGCGCTGCGCGGCATGGAAACCGGCGTTTCTGGCCTGGATTCGCGCCTATTTGTCGATGGCAAGGCGCGCCAAACACTGTCGGAAGAAGACAGCTTTGAGCTCAAGCGCCAATTGCGCGAGCCGAAGCCGGATCGTATTTTCTATGTCGCCGACGCGCTGCGCGCGGGTTGGACCGCCGAATATGTGCATGAACTGACCGCGATTGACCCGTGGTTTTTGGATCAGATTGTGCAGTTGATTGAAGTCGAACAAACTTTGAGCGCGCGCGGCATTGAAGCGCTAAACGCGGCCACGCTGCGGCGGGTAAAGCGCATGGGTTTTTCGGACATTCGCTTGGCCGCCGTTACCGGCAGCACCGAACGCTCAATTCGGCATTTGCGCCGCACTTTGGGCGTGCGCCCGGTGTACAAGCGCGTCGATTCCTGCGCTGGCGAGTTCGCCACTGACACCGCCTATATGTATTCCACTTACGAGGACGAGTGCGAATCCAATCCCACCGCGAACAAGAAAATCATTGTGCTGGGCGGCGGGCCGAACCGCATTGGTCAAGGCATTGAGTTCGACTATTGCTGCGTCCACGCGGCCTTGGCGCTGCGTGAAGATGGCTTTGAGACCATTATGGTCAACTGCAACCCGGAAACTGTATCGACCGATTACGACACCTCCGATAGGCTGTATTTTGAGCCGCTGACCTTAGAAGACGTGCTTGAAATCGTTGATAAAGAAAACCCCTTTGGCGTGATTGTGCAGTACGGCGGGCAAACGCCGTTGAAGCTGGCGCGCGCATTGGAAGCGGAGGGCGTGCCCATTATTGGCACTAGCCCAGATGCGATTGACGTGGCCGAAGATCGCGAACGCTTTCAACAATTGATTAAAAAGCTGGGCTTAAAGCAGCCGATTAACCGCACTGCACGCACCGCTGAGGAAGCCTTGCTGTTGGCGCGCGAAATTGGCTATCCGTTAGTGGTACGGCCAAGCTATGTGCTGGGAGGACGCGCAATGGAGCTAGTGCACGCCGAGGCCGATTTGGCGCGCTACATGCGCGAAGCGGTGAAGGTCAGCCATGATTCGCCGGTGTTGCTGGATTGCTTTTTGGACAACGCGATCGAGGTCGATGTCGATTGCATTTGCGATGGCACCGAGGTGCTGATCGGCGGCATTATGGAGCACATTGAAGAAGCGGGAATTCACTCCGGTGATTCCAGCTGCGCGCTGCCGCCGTTTTCTTTGAGCGCAGCGGTGCAGGATGAATTGCGTCGGCAAGCCACACTGATGGCAAAAGCGCTGGGCGTGGTCGGTTTGATGAACACGCAGTTTGCGATTCAGGGCGAGGATATTTTCGTGCTGGAAGTCAATCCACGCGCCTCGCGCACGGTACCATTTGTTGCCAAAGCCACCGGTGTTGCGCTCGCTAAAATTGCGGCACGCTGCATGGTTGGACAGACACTGGCGCAACAGGGCAAAACGGTGGAAGTGATTCCCGAATATTTCAGCGTCAAAGAACCGGTATTCCCGTTTGCGAAATTCCCTGGCGTTGATCCTTTGCTCGGGCCCGAGATGCGCTCGACCGGCGAAGTCATGGGCGTTGGCCGCACCTTTGGCGCCGCGTTTGCCAAAGCCCAACACGCCGCAAACGAGAAAGCGCCGAAAGTCGGCATGGCGTTTCTATCGGTGCGCGATGGCGATAAAGAACGCCTAGTGCCGCTCGCGAAAGATTTGATCGAGCGCGGTTTTAAACTTGTTGCCACGCGCGGCACGCAGCAAGCGCTACTGAGCGCCGGCATCGCCTGCGCCCGCGTCAACAAAGTCGCTGAAGGCCGCCCGCACATCGTTGATATGATGAAAAGCGATGAAATAGCCTTCATCGTCAACACCACCGAAGGCCGTCAAGCGATTGCCGACTCGTTCTCCATTCGCCGCGAAGCGCTGCAGCACCGCATGAGCTACACCACCACGATTCCCGGTGCTAGGGCGATTTTGCTGGCGATGGAGCACCAGAATTCGACTGAGGTTTTTGCTTTGAGGGCTTTGCATCGGGAGTTGGCGGGTTAGCGAGCCTGCCGACAACGAGTGAGTTTTAGACGTTAGCGGACATGATCGAACTCGTAGACATAGATGCGCACCTTATCAAGTGCCAAGAAATGTACTTCGGCGCATCTCGTGCGACTCCATCAAAGATTGCTGCGAGCGTCGCATCTGATGCGCTTATCCTCGGGTGCACTTCGGTTCGTGTCTGGAATGTCGAAGGTTGGTGGCTAATTGCTGGCGACTTAGATTGGTTAAATGCACCCAATCGCTCGAACTTCACGGATCTTAATGCATTCAAAGTGCCATGGGCGTTGCCTGAGGCCGGGCAGAACCAGTATTTGAGTGCCGTGATGACACGTGTTTTTTCAAACGCAGCCGCCACCTGTTGCGGCGCGAACACGCATCTGGTTAAAGGTACATCAGATGATTTAGAACAGTTCATCCGCGTTTGCACAGACACGCCGCGAGGCTATCGGATCATTGGCTTTAAGTTCGAGGCGGCGGCCTAGGTTCAAATTACCTGCGACATCGTTGGTATGGCGCTACTATTCGGTTTCGGGCCGCATGTCGGTTGAATTCAAGGTTAGCCTTCAGATGACTCCTTTTTTGAAAACTTGTGCTTTTGTCGCTTTCGCCGTCGCGCTATCGTCCGAAACTGGCGCAAGCTCACTCATCAAGGCACCGATCTGTGCAAAGGTAGTTCGTGAATTAGTTATTGTCGATGATGGCGAGTGCGTGAAAGCAAAGGCGACTTACTTGGTGGTTGGTCGTTCCGATACATGGCAAGAAGTTGAACTTATTTCGCTAGAACCTACGCAATCATTCAAAGCCTGGGCCGAATGCATCGAGGAAAATTGGTCAAGAACTGAGGCAGGAAAAAACAGTCAAGCTGGTGTCGGTGCCAAGGTGGCAATTGACTTGGAGCTTGGTGAGTGCGAGACGTAACTAAATGCTAGCCAATACTGCTGCATCTGCGATATTGCGCTTCCATCGGCTCAAGCTACTTAACCACCGAAACAGCGAAATTAGGATGTTCCGGGTTAACAATCAGGCGCTGGGTTCTGGGGTCAACCATAACATCCATGGCCTCCATCGGAATGCAGCCCATCAAGGGTTCGTCGCCCAGTACCAGTGCTTCGGTGGTGTACCAACGGTTTTCAAACTCGATGGTAATTGGCGCGATAACGGGCACGCTTTTTGCGCTGCCGTCGGCTAGTGTAACTAGGCGGTGTCGCACCTCGGTTACATCAAAGCCGAGCTGTGTCGCGACACTTTGCGGCACACACATAAATAGCGCACCGGTATCGACGAGTGCGCGCACAGCCACACTTAATTTGCTGGATGAAGCGGCTAGATTTGCCGTGCGCGCACCGGATTCGCGCGTTAGACACAAGTTTGCATAAGTTAAGCCCATGATCGCATTGCCAATTTAGTGGATAAAAGTAGTCGGAGGTCGACTCTAGACCGCCATCATAAAAGTACCCCAAAACTAACTTAAGTCGCTACTGCTTCAACAAACCTGCCGCTTCCTGCATTTGCGGGTGTTCAAACGCGGGTGCGAAATCGATTAGCTCTGTGGGCTGCAGGCCAATCTCTGGCGTGAGTGCGAGCTGGCGCCAGTTCGATATCGCGGCATGCACTTCCGCCAGAATAACCAGCGCTTGGGTTTTATCCAGTGCAAAATAGTTAGCTCGGTTGAGTAGCATGCCCACGTCAGTGATCGGCCCGTCGAGTTCGGATAGCCACGTTTTGGACTCCCGATCCTTGTCAGGAAATGGGTTCAGATCGAACGCGGGCGCCAAGCACCACAGGCCGCGCTCCACATGCAAAAAACCGTGGTTT